>NZ_JASATD010000024.1:0-59288 GCF_038440115.1 Ralstonia sp. OTU4908
CCTCCGCCCTTCCCCACCCCCACTACCCCCCCCGCCCCCCGATACCGCGGGCCCCGATCGCGCCTTTTCGCGTGTCGCGTATACGCGCTCGCGTTCTGGTGCGACTGATCTTCAGGGCTCCATTTTAGGTGCGACCTCTCCTAATCCGAAAGATTTTTCGCAAATCACAGGCTTGGGAAGGGCGACTGTCTGATTTTTGCCGCAACGCGCGGCAAGGAGCTTTGTTATGCCCAAATTTGTTGTTCGAGTGACCATTCATGATGGTCGTGAGCAGGACTATCAACGCCTGCACGAAGCGCTGGAAGCCATCGGCTGTCTTCGCAGGATCATGTCTAGTGATGGTCGATGGTACCAGCTACCAGACGCCACATACGTCTACGGGCCATCTACGCCAACCAACGTGGGATCGGTACGCGATCGAGTGGCTCCGGTTGTGAAGCGCACGGTTCCCCGCACGACGGCGCCGGAAGTGTTTGTAGCCGAGTATTCATCGTCGGCGTGGTCTGGTCTCACTTTGGTGAAGTAGGAGAGCAGGGCCGCAGTCGACCCGCACTTCTGCCGGTCGACTGCCCCTGAGCTGTTGCGCACCGTCAGCCGACACCAGCCCGGCCATGCCGCGCGCATAGCCCAAACGCACCGCCACCTCCCCATCCATTCACCTACCGCCTGCTGCCCTGCAGCGGCTCAATGTCACCGCGCGCAAACACGGCGTCGGACGATTCGGCAAAGCGCCAACGAGCAGCCCCATGAAGGCGGGAGCGCGATGCGCCATCGTTCCACCGGCGACGATGAGCCGGTGCCTGCTTTGCTCTTCCACCGGGATACACGCAAACTGAAAAAGCCCGTGGGTCCGTGTAGTTCTTTGTCTAACTCTTTGATTTATAACGAAAGGGGCGCCACGGTTTTGCCCCAAAATGCCACGACTTCGGTTCTATCCGCCACACGCCCCCTTTTTCCCGGCGTCCCTACTTCTTTCCTTTTTTCCTTTAAAAATCAAAGAGAAAGAGAAAGAAGGCGGTGAGAAAACAGGGAAGAGCCGTGCCACGGTTTCGAGGGGTTGCCTATTTTTTAGGCCACGGAATTGGAGGCGTGCCACACCCCATTTCGTGGCATTCCGTGGCGCCTAGATTCGTTGTAGCGTAAGGCTTTGCGGGCGATAGGAAGGGGATGCCACGGAACCACGGGTGTTTTTTGCCTGTGGGGGCCGACGGCACGCCGTATTGGCGAAAAGGCGGGGCGCAGTCGAGGTGTTATTGGCAGCGGGATGCACAAGTGTTCATCCTTATTCTGCAAGCACCTATCGCCTCACCGAATGTGGCGAAGGGCTTTCACGAGCACGGGAGGACGGGAGTGCCAGTAATCACCAGCATCGCAGAGGGGTCGCGGCATGAGCGTTGATCGATTCCAGCTACTGCGAAATGTAGGGCGGTTCGACTCGGTCAATGCGGGTGCGCAACTTCCGTTGGGCCGCCTCGCACTCATTTATGCAGAGAATGGCCGAGGAAAAACAACGCTCGCGGCTATCCTTAAATCGGCAGGCACGGGCGACGCGTCACTGGTCACAGAGCGTCATCGACTTGGCGCGCAACACCCGCCGCACTTGGTCATCTCGCTCGGAATAGGCGCACCCCTCATTTTCCAGAACGGCGCCTGGTCTGCCACGCTTCCGAATATCGCAGTTTTTGACGACCGCTTTGTTGCGCAGAATGTCTGTTCAGGGATCGAGATCGAGACGGCTCACCGGCAGAACTTGCATGAGTTGATTCTGGGCGCTCAAGGCGTCGCGTTGAATGCTGTGTTGCAAGGCCATGTCGCTCGTATTGAAGAGCACAACCGTGCCCTGCGAGGGCTGGAAGACGCAATTCCGGCTGCCGCCCGGGGGGCGCTTTCGGTCGACGACTTCTGCGGACTACCCGCTCAGGCCAATATCGATGTAGCCATCCGGGAGGCGGAGCGCGACCTCGCTGCGGCGCAGTCGGCTGACATGGTGCGGCAAGCGGCAGAGTTTTCCACACTGACTCTGCCGGCGTTTGACATTGAGGCACTCAACGCCTTGCTGGTGCGCACACTGCCAGAACTTGAGGCCGCTGCGGCCGCAAACGTCCAAGCCCATCTGGCGAAGCTCGGACCAGAGGCCGCCGCTTGGGTCCACGATGGGATGCAACTCGTCGCCGGTGCGTCGGCGGGGCACGACAAAGACATCTGTCCCTTCTGCGCGCAGGACCTCGCAGGTTCACCACTTTTGCGCCACTACCAAGCGTATTTCAGCGCCGCTTATGAGGGGCTGAAGCAGGATATCGCACAATACATTCGGGGAGTGAACACCGCCCACGGCGCTCCGGCGGCCCTCGCGTTTGAGAGATCAGCGCGCGAAGCGGAGCGGAGCAGCACGTTTTGGCGCTCGTTCCTCGCAGTCCCTGAGTTCGCAATCGACACTGCGGCTGTGACGCAAGTGTGGACCCAAGCGCGCGAGGCGGTCGCGCAAGCGCTCGCCGAAAAGCAGGCTTCACCACTTGAGGGAATGCGGCTTTCCGCGGCTGCCCTTGCGGCGCTGGAGGCCTACGAAGCGGCCAAGGCAGCGGTTGTGGCCTGCTCTGAATCCCTGGAGGCTTGCAACGACCAAATTGCTGCAGTAAAGGAACGCGCAGCGTCGGCTAACGTGGCGAGGCTAACTCTCGATCTGACCAGGCTGAAATGCGTCCAGGCGCGTCACTCGGACGCAGTGGCACCGCACTGCGCGGCCTATCTCGCAGAGAAGGCATCGAAGACCGAAACTGAACGCCTAAGAACGCAGGCGCGCTCGGCGCTCGACAACTATCGGCAGAACATTTTTCCAGCGTACCAGGACGCGATTAACATCTACCTGGGGCGTTTCAACGCTGGCTTTCGCCTCGATGCAGTCGGCTCAGTCAACAATAGGGGAGGTTCTTCTTGCACCTACAACGTGCTCATCAACAACGAGACGGTGCCGCTAACTTCTGCCGCTGGTCCCTCCTTCCGCAACACGCTGAGTGCGGGTGATCGCAACGCACTCGCTCTAGCGTTCTTCTTCGCTTCGTTGGACCAGGACCCCCAACTTGCGCAGAAGGTCGTCGTTATTGACGACCCCATGACAAGCCTTGATGAACATCGTTCGCTGACCACAGTGCAGGAGATTCGACGGCTTGTGGGCCGCGTAGCGCAAGTAATCGTGCTTTCACACTCTAAGCCGTTCCTGTGTGGCCTATGGGAAGGCGCCAACCCGGCTGATCGCTCAGCGATCAGGGTATCCCGCGAGGCTACGGGTTCAACTTTGGCGCCCTGGGATGTTCGGCAGGACTGCATCACGGAGCATGACAAGCGCCACGAGTTGGTGACTCGGTATTTGCAGGCGGCTGACCCTGCAGAAGAGCGCGCGGTGGCGGCCGCCTTGCGACCCATCCTTGAAGCGTTCGCCCGCGTTGCCTATCCGGCCACGTTTCAGCCGGGTAGCCTCCTCGGGCCATTTCTTGGTATTTGTGAACAGAGGGTGAATACGCCGGCGCAAATCCTGAGCCAGGTCGACATCACGGAGTTGAGAGCATTGCTAGACTACGCCAACCTTTTTCATCATGACAGCAATCCGGCCTGGGCCGCGCAACTCATCAACGATCAGGAACTCGCTGACTTTGCACGGCGCACGCTTGCCTTTACGAGACGGTCATAGCGATGGGTGGGGCTGCCAATTCGCCTCAATGCGGTTGTGCTGTTTATTTCACAGTGGTGGATGTTCGAAAGCGGCGAGTCAGTGCAGTTGAACTATTCCATCCGGGTAGCATCTGGTGCAGGTGAAACGCGCAAAAAAACTATGCTCGACTGGGACCGTAGAACAACGCCGAAATGGCGGTTGATTCGAAGAGATCAAAAAGGTCACGCATACAGTGTTAAAGAAGTGTTGAAGCTGCTCGCGCCGGAAAAGTGGATGTGTCAGCGGCTTCTTCCTCGATCACAAGAGTTGGCTCGGCCTGACACTCTTTCCTCGCGATATGGGCTAGATATCTTCCCACCCCACACCGACTTCGCGACCATTGATGTCCCCCCTCAATACCTAGTATTGGTTGCGCCGCAACCGAGAGCAGCAGACACATTGATATACGACGCTGGTGAACTTGTTCGCGAATTCGGGATTGATTACTTGCAGCGATGTTTGTACTTGCTGCGTGGGCGGACATCACGCTACTGTCGTTTAATAACGCATCAAGACAATAAGAAAGTACTTCGATACAACGCGACCGTTATGGCGGCGCAGAATGCGGAGGCTCACGCTGTCGCCGACTACATCAAGACCTCTATGAGGGCTACGTGTCGTATAGATTGGACCCAGCATCGGATGGCAATTCTGGACAATTGGAGCGCGATGCATGGGAGAGACGCATTGGACGGCACGCTTGGCGTAGGGCTATATCGCTTTGCACTTTGGGGGAGCAATGACTTGGACAACCGAGAACTATTTTTCGAAGGCCCAGTTGTACTGGCAACGGGGCAGTAGTCGCGGGCGAGACAGTGAGGACTTCATCCTCTACCTTTGTTTTGCCCTCGAACTCATAGCTCGTGGAGCGGTGTGTCACGTCAATCCGGCACTCAATGCAGCCTCCGATTTGGAGAGCCTTCTCTTTGCGTGTGGACGGGTTCCGAGATCGCCACCAAGGTCGGCGGACCTGCAAGAGGTTATAAAAAGGCTTCAGCGACTTGTACCTGAGTTGACTGACGCGGAGGTCGCCAATGTCCAAACATTGGTCAATACACGTAATGGCGAGCTTCACGGTGATACAGCGGAGATCGCACAGTTGGCGGTGAACACTCTCATGCCGCACGTGTACTCGTTCATCGTCAAGGTCGCGGATTTTGCCGCTCAAAGCTTGGACACCTTGCTAGGTCCGGAGGATGCCGAAACCGCCAGAAGGACGGCCCAAGCCATCACAAAGGATCGATCACGACGAGTCCAAGACCTCATCCGCGTTTGCAAGGAGCGCTTTTTCTCCTTGCCAGATAACGAGCAACAGGCGAAGCGAGATGCATCGAAAACTGTAGCGTTGTCGGCGGTTCTCGTGAGCGGCCACCACATCATGTATTTGAAGTGCCCGGCGTGTGCGCAGGTTGGCCAATTGTTGGCAGCTCCGGTCGGCAGAAGCGCGCCCTTCTTAAGAGGGGAGGAACTGGTCCAAGAGGTTCGAGTGGCCCCATTTCAGTTCGCCTGCAAGTGCTGTGGCTTAGATATACGCGGCTTGGACGAACTGATGGCCGCTGGATTCGGGCATGAATATTCTTCGATGGACCAAGTCGATCCGGTCGATCATTTCAACATTGACCCGCATGACTACATCGATGCCGAGACCGTGGCACGCGAGTACTACCGGGAAAATTACGGCGACGAGTATCGGGATGAATGAGTGTCGCCAAGACAAACGGTCTCTGGCCCTTTGCTGGGGACGATCCACGTCACATCTGCGAGCCGGGAAGTTGATCGCTGTGGGGGCAAGTTTGGGGGCAAGTCTCAAAAGGCAGGTGGAAGATTGGCTTAGTCATAAGCATTCCCAGCATTTGTTCGAGAGCCCTTCGGCCACCAAGTTACTGGCAGCGTTTGATGAGCGATGCCCGAAAAAAACCCGCGAAGCGTTGAGCTTCGCGGGTTTTTTGTTGCTAGCCCTGCCTAAAGTTTGCCGTTGGCACCCAGGGCAGGCGGGGGCAAGTTCGGGGGCCACGTAACCACCCGGCGAATCACTAGCCCTATGGCCCCCTGGTCAAGCTCGAAAAGCTTGGGCTTTACGCTACGCCCCGCGCTGTCGGACCACAGTTCTCCGTCGCAGCGGCTCGGAACTTCCGTGAAAAAGAGCCGGCACTGGCGGGCTCTTTTGGGTTCTTGCTCGGACGTAACTCTTAGTGGCGTCGTCGGCTTCTAGTCGGAGCGGTCAGGCGGCATTACCGGAGAGGCACCCTTATGATTTGCACGTTGCACATCGAATCAAACATGCTCGCTTTTTCTTCGATGTTTTCACCGTGGTAGGCCACGACAAAGGGGCGCCACCATGCACTTTTCTCGCCCAGATCGTATGTCAGGCGATAGCTTTGGCCTGCTTCAGCGTTAAATTTCAGTGTGGCAAGCTCGGATTTCCGACATAGCAAAAAAAACTGTGCGTCGAGTTCGTGTTGACCGGGCAGCATCTCGATAATTTCGCGCCGTTTGCCAGCAGAGTGCACCAAGGCTCTGGCATCGGTTGGCTGCTCTGTAATGGTGTCAAAGCGACGTACCACTACATGTGGATCGACATATAGCAGGGATAGGTTCTTCTGGTCCTTGGTGTGGACCGTCGTATAGCTTTACCTTCGAGTAGACGGTGCAGCCGCACAATAGTGCGGCAGCGAGCAGGGGGGCTAATACGACTCGCATTGGTTTTTCTCGAGATATTTTGGGAGGCCGAATATATCTCGGATCAAGGGTCGCCCATACGATAGCGGCAGCCTTTGGCACCACCGCACATCAAATCAGAGCTAACAATGGACGACACGCTAAGAACTTAGGCAGTCAAACTGCGAGGCATAGATTCGACCGAAGCGGCGACTTAGCTCATGGAGGCATATCCCGTCGATAGCGCCGACTATGGGAGCGCGTTTCGCTTGCTTCGTGCCAGGTCATTCGATGCTGGGTCTGATACTCCTGCTCGTGACCGGTCCACCGCGGCTTTTGGTGATAAGCGGGCTCCCATGGCATTTAGCTTTGGCAAGCTGCGGACAGCCCACCGAGAGAATTGATTTGGAGTGAGTCTCATGCCGATCAGCATCCTCCCTTCTATTGCCAGTCGGCTCGCAGAGCTGGAAGCAGCGCCGCGCCCAATCGAGCCCCATTTGCTCTCCGTCGAACTCGACAGGTTGGTGACAGATCCGGACAAGCTCACTGAAGATGAGCGGCTGGGGTGCCAAGCCGAAATCGTCGGCTGGCGGTTTATGCCCATGCGCGGAGACGATCGTGGACCATGGGACAGCTACTTCGGGCCGCTCGGCTCAGGAACCACGGAAGACGGCAAAGAGGTCTACTTCCCGGACGCGAGGGAGATATCACGGGAGGTGATCGAGCATTGGTGGAACCGCTCTGAGCAGGCGTCTCACCCGGTTCTGCGTGCCAGGTACGCGGACCTCGCGTTGGAAATTGGCCGCGTCTGGAATCGTCATCACCCTAGTCAGCCGCAGTTCACCTTTTCACGCGAACTCGCGCAGCGAGCCGTTGACGCTCACTTGAAAGCCGTTGCGGACGATCTGGCAGAGAGTGATCACCAGGCTTGGACATTCCTAAACAGGGCCTTGGACTTGGCGCTACTTGTGAAAGACCGAGAGCGAGTCGGGCGGGCCAAGCTCGAGGCGTTCGCATATTGTCGAAAACTGCACGGCGCCGGCGAGTCCGGATATTGGTGGAACCTTGACAATATGTTCTGGGATCGCAAAGGCGCACCGCTCACGGAAGAGGAGCGCTCTGAGCTGATCGGCTGGCTTGAGGAGGCCTTGGAGGGTCACGCCAATATCAAAGATGCACAGCGCTTTGACCCGCACCAGGCGCAGAGCGCCGCTGACCGCCTTTCCCGCTGGTCGGAGAAACTTGGAGCGCCTGAGCGCAGCATCTCCGTAATCAAGAAAGCAGGTGCCGCGTTTGAGGAGATTGCCGCGAAAAGCAACGCGCTGACCGCCATCGCATGGTTGGAGGATTTGAGCGTTCGCTATCGGCGAGCGAATCTCATGGGCGACGTCGCTCGGGTCGACGCGACGATCAAGGCCCGCAGCGAGGAGGCCGAACAGTCGATGAGGCGCCACGAGGTCAGGCTGGAAATCACCAAGCAGGAAATGGATGAGTGGCTCAACAACTTGCTCGGGGAGTCATTGGAGCTGTCGCTCGGTCGGATCGCGGTTCATTTAATGACCAGTGAGGAGCAGTTGCGCCAATTCGTCGAAGATTCGGCCGCAAACGCGCCGCTTCAGGCTCACATACAGATCAACATTGTGGGCTCCAGCGGATTCACACGAGCAAAGATCGGCTCGGTCAAGGACGACATGCCTGGCCGCCTCATGAATATGGCCGCCACGCTCATCGGTCAGCAGGCCCCGTGGGTACATATGGCTCTGCAGCGCGCGAAGGAAAAATGGCAGCTCGATTCGGAAAAGCTTTTCGCTTGGCTGACTCAGAGCCCTTTGTTCCCAGTCGGCTCTCATAGTTTGCTGCGCGTCGGCATCGACTCGTGGTTTGCCGAGGACCACCTCAAGGCGATCCATCTGCTTGTGCCGCAGGCGGAGGCCGCACTCAGAGAATGGCTGATGTTGATGGGTGAGTCACCAATGCGGCCCGACCCGGAGTCAGGCGGCTTTGAGGCGTTGGGGATGGGTAGGGTCCTACACACCGAGTCCTTCAGGACGAGGGTGAACCCCACACTGCGCATGCACCTGAGGGCCCTATACACTGACGCCAAAGGACTCAACGTTCGCAATCGGATCGCTCACGGACTCGCCAGCCCGGAAGTATTAGACAGAGGAATTGCTAACTGGGTGATCCACTCGCTCCTGGCTATTCGCACCTACGCGCATCTAAAGTAACAAGGGCCGCTGGTCGGAGCGCATCCGCGCACGTCGGCTGTCCGCTTTGGGGTTGCGGATTCAACCGGTCAATGCACATCGCTATGGGGCAATTTTGGGGGCAAATTATTTATGCAAAGTAGAGGTTTGGCTCAACCAAGCGCTCAGGTCGAACCTCAACGCCAAAGAAAAAGCCCGCGAGCCAAACAGCATCGCGGGCTTTTCCAAATCTAGGCCACCATCAGCAGCCCCTCACCTCACTCCCCAGGCACCTCCTCGACCGTCTTCCGTGGCCCCCGGCTAAACCGCGCCGACAACGTCCGTCGCGCCGATTCCAACCCTTCCCCTTTGCCCGCAACCTTCAGGTACGTGTAACCCTCCAGCGCGGCCGTCATCAGGTCACTGCCCATCGCGAGTTGCGAATCCTGCATTCTTTCCAGCAACTTCTCCACGCGGGCGAGGCGAGGGCGCAGGGTGTCAAAGCCCACCAAGTCACGTCGCATTTCCTGCAGGTTGAAATTGGCGGGAAGCACGCCGGGGTTGTTGCTCAGCAGTTCCACTGCCTGGCGGCAGAACGCTTCGGACTTGTCGCCCATCTTCATGAGCGTGCTGCGCTGCTCGACTGACAGGCCAATCAGGCCGACGAGCTTTTCTTCCAGTGTCTTGAGCGCACCGTCAATGGCGGTCAGGTCGGTGGCGCTGGGTTGAAACGAGATCAAGTTCTGAGACATTGCGTTCCTTCTAAAGCGGATATCAACGTCATGCCGATTGGCACAACCCGGTGAGGTTGGCTACCGCTGCGGCGTATCGCAATGCTGTACACAACTTTTGACGGAAAGCGCCCGCTCATGGGGCGAGCAAGCCCGCTCACGCCGTTCGAATGTTGGAGCGTGAAGCGCGAGCCTCGGACTGTCGAATTCGACTCTCTGACACTGACGCTCGACCCTCAGACAGTGGAACGTGACCCTCAGACAGTGAAGTTCGAGTGTTTGAGGCTCAAACGCGAACCTCAAAGGGTCGAATTCGACTGTTTGACACTGGCGCTCGACCCTCCAACAGTGAAACGCCAGTGTTTGACCCTCGCGTTCCACTCTCTGAGGGTGAGGCGCCACTGTTTGAGGGTGGAGCGTGACCTTCCGGCCGTCGCTGCCTGCGAATCAAGAATCCAACTTTCGCCGCTGCCCCCGTCGCTATAATCCATCCCGCTGCCGCACCAACGGCAGTCGGGTTTGGCGACTCGACATACTCACAACGAGCATCCGCTTGGCGGATACGCTCGGGCACACTCGCGCATGCCTCCTATGGCGGGCCGGGTGGGGAGACCGCAAGGTCTGCCGGTTGCCGTGAGTACCGGTTCGCCAGCCCCGCCGTCAGGCCCGCCACCTTCGTCTGGCGACGAGAAGGCGGACCTCCAATCAATACTCACGGAGGCGCCTATGCCTATTGCAGACGAGACGCGACCAGCGTCCTACCCATCTCCACCCGCATCACCCAGCCCACCGCCCTCGTCATCCGACACAGGTAGGCTCACCAAGAACCGTACCTACCTGAACGGCGCAATCGCAGCGCAGGCGTATCTCCGGCGCACACGCGCCGCCATGCGCAGCCACGGCCAATGCCGCCCGGGCATGCTGCGCGAGCAGCTTCAACATCTGTCCGCGCACGCGTTTCCGCCGGCTTTTATCAAAGGCTTTGTGGATGCGATTGATGCGTACGTATCGATGTCGCTCGGGGGCCGCGATGTCGATCCGCAAACGTGGGACGTGTTAGCCGCCATAGAGCGGCGGGGCTACAGCCAATAACAACAGATTGACGCATTCCCGTGACGGGCGGGAATGCCTGTGTAGGGTCGGAGTTGCAGTTGCAGTTGCAGTTGCAGTGGCGCGTTGGCTGCTGGAGCTGCCCGCTTGCGGCCAGAAGGCGACATTCACCGGACATTCCCGCCCCAAGCGCGGCGGTGCTTCCCGCTCCGGTTAAGCTGGGAATTCCCCATTTTTTGCAGAACGTTGCGCCGCTATAATCGGCTACCCTCGTAGTCCACTTTTCCATGTCCTTCGCCCGCCGCCTTTTCGTATGGCTTGCGCTCCTCGGTATGGTGCTGCATGCGCCATTGCCGGCGATGCCGCATGGGCAACAGGTGGAATGGCTGGCCAGCCAGACCATTTGTAGTGCGAGTGGCATGCACAGCGAGGGGATGACCACGCAGTCATCCGGCAATCAAGACGACTCCGGCGCCGGCCACAGCGACATGCTGTGCTGCCTGGTTTGCGCGGACCTCGCTTCCAATCACGCGGCACCCCCGGCCGCTTGGGCTTTCGTTGAGCAACGCGGCTTGCATTTTGCCGTGCCACCGCTTCCTCCGTCGGGCTTCTACCGACATCCTGGCAGGTTACTGGCGGCCGCCCGGGCACCGCCGGTGGCATAGCGCACGTCGTCTATATGACCCATGGCGCGCTGCCTGCGCACCATTACGCCAACGGCGGAGACTCCGCCCGTGCCTTGCCAGGACTTTCATGAATCCGATTCTTCGCGCCGGAGCCGCCGGCGCAGCCTTGTTGTCCCCTGCGTTTGCTTTTGCCTGCGCCACCTGCGGCTGTTCGCTGAGCACCGATGCCGCCATGGGCTACTCCGCCATCCCCGGCTGGCGCATCAGCCTTGATTACACGTACATCCCGCAGAACCAGTTGCGTCACGGCACACGCTCGGTCACGCCGGCGGAGGCCGCGAGCATCAATGCCGCCGGAGGCAACCAGGAGGTGGAGCGCCAGACCATCAACCGCTACACCAACCTGAGCATCTACTACAGCCCGAACAGCAGTTGGAGCTTCGGCGCAATCGTGCCTTACATCAACCGCAGCCACACGACATACGGCTCAGCCACGCCCGACCAACTCACCCCGGACAACGTAAGCGGCGCCACGGCCAGCGGCCTGGGCGACATTAAGCTCATCGCCAACTACCAAGGTTTCCTGCCGACGCACAATCTGGGCGTTCAATTGGGCGTGAAGCTGCCGACCGGCCGCTACGGCGGCCAGGACGTGAACACCGGCGCCACGGTGGGGCGCAATCCGGTGTTCTTCAACAGCGGCCCCAACGCAGCGGGTGGGCAGGCGCTCGATACCAGCCTGCAACCAGGTACCGGCAGCACCGACTTGATTCTCGGCGCCTACTACTACCAACCCGTCAGCCAGGATTTCGATGCCTTCATCAACGGTCAATTCCAAGCGGCCGTGACCCACAGGCTGCGTGATGCCGGCGCCGACTTCCGGCCAGGTAATGCCGCGACAATGAGCTTCGGCGTGCGCTACGAGGCCAATCCGCACATCGTGCCGCAGTTGCAGTTCAACGTGACGCGCAAGGGTGCTGACAAGGGGGCGCTGGCTGACACCACCAATACGGCCGGCACGGTGGTTTATCTGTCGCCGGGCGTGACGGTCAGTGTGGCGCACAACCTGCAGGTCTATGCTTTCCTGCAGAAAGCGCTGTACAGCAACCTGCAGGGCTATCAACTCTTCCCGCGCTGGTCGGGCACAGTCGGAGCGAGCTATGCGTTCTGATGCGGACATGAACCCGATGCAAGGGCCCGGGCCGAGGCGCGCCTGGCTGCGTGCCGCAGGCGCGCTTGCCATGGGAGCCGGGCTGGGCGGCCGACAGGCGGCGGCGCACGCGGCCAGTCTGGAGGTTGGGCGCCCCGCACCACCCCTCGTCCTGCACACTCTGGACGGGCGCAGCATTGCGACCGATGATCTGCGCGGTCAGGTGGTAATCCTGACGTTCTGGGCGACGTGGTGCGGTCCTTGCCGCACGGAGCTTCCGCTGCTATCAGCCTACGCCGCACGCCATGCCGACAAGGGCTTGCGCGTACTGGGCTTCAGCCTGGACGAGCCAGCGGAGCTGCCGGCCGTGCGCGAAGTAGCGGCCAAGCTGAGCTTTCCGGTAGGCCTGCTCGGCAGCGCTTACGCGGGCGGCTACGGCCGCATCTGGCGCCTGCCCGTCAACTTCACGGTCGACCGCAAAGGCCTGCTGGCCGACAACGGCTGGGACTCGCGCGAGCCCGCCTGGACGGCCGAACGCCTGGAGCGCGTTGTCACACCTTTGTTGCGTTGAGGGTGGGCGGGCGATTGAGTAGCGTTCGCGCCGAGCTACTCGCCGTCACCGGGTAGTGTCGCGTCGGTGATTTGGTAATGGACATTCGACGATAGGGAGCGACAGGTGGCCTTGGGTCGGTAGCGGGCGTCGACCGATAGAGTTTCGGCTGGCTGCTACCGGCCAAGAGCAGCCATTCGGTACCGGCCATGAGGTGACATTCAACTATGCCATCCCCCAGTTTTCGTCTTACAGCAATGTATGCCGAGGGCGAAATGCAGTCCGTCGCTCGGCGTTATGTTCCAGCTTGCGTTGTGGAGGCGCTTCACCTTGAGCCGACCGCGCCATGGTTCTTGGTAAAAACAAAGACAGATATGGAGCGTGACCTGCTGAGAATGACTGAAACGCTCCTGAGCGAGTTCCAGGCAGTGTTTCGGGCATGCGGGTGCCCTGATGACATCGTCCGACGGCTCGCGTTTACGTTCCAGTCACTTGAGACCGTAGAGCGAGACTATGGGGGCAACTGGTATTGGGCGTTGAAGTAGTCAACGTTTTGCCCAACACACCTACCCTCGAAACCTCCCGCCGCCCCTCAGCCCCTCAGCCAAACTGGCGCGCCGCATCGCGCGCCAGGCCAGAACCGATCCCGCCGAACAGGTCGCCCTCGACGCGCCGCGCCGACGGCAGCACTTGCGCCAGTTGCTCGCGCAGCAACGGCACCCCGCTGGAGCCGCCGGCGAAGAGAATGGTATCGACCGCTTCCGCTGCGACGCCCGCCGTCTTCAGCATCGCTTGCACCGTCGAGACCGTCTTGCCGACCAGCTTCCCGATCGACTGGTCGAAGTCTTCGCGCGTGACGGACTGCTTCAACTCGGGCGCGATGCGGTGCAGGTCGATCTCCCCCACCGGGGCGTCCGACAGCGCGATCTTCGCGGCTTCCACCTGGATGGCCAGCCAGTGGCCGGCGCGCTCGCGGATCAGGCGGATGAGGCGGTCGAGTTTTTCGGTGTCGGCGGCATCTCGGTAGTTGTCCATCACCACCGTCCACGCCTTGCGCGTGTACACGTGGTTGATGGTGTGCCAGCTCGCCAGGTCGAAATACTGGCCGGACGGCATGGCCTTGCCGTTGCGCAGCGTGCTGTTCAGGCCCAGTAGCGGCATCACGCTGGCCAGGCTCAGGGCGCGGTCGAAGTCGGTACCACCGATGTGCACGCCGCCGTTGGCGAGGATGTCTTCGCGGCGGTCAAGGCGTTTCGCGCGGTCGGGCGACAGGCGCACGAGCGAGAAGTCGGACGTACCGCCGCCAATGTCGGCCACCAGCACAAGTTCTTCACCGCTGATGCCGGCCTCGTAGTCGAACGCGGCGGCGATGGGCTCGTACTGGAAGGCGATCTCGTCAAAGCCGGCGTCGCGCGCGATGTCCGACAGCGTGTCTTCGGCAAGCTGGTCGGCCTTGGGGTCTTCGTCGATGAAGAACACCGGGCGGCCCAGCACGGCGCGGCGGAATTCATGGCCGGCGGCATGCTCGGCGCGCCGCTTGAGTTCGCCAATGAAATGCGCCAGCAGCTTGCGGAAGGGCATGGCTTGGCCCATGACCTCGGTGCTGTCGTCCATCATTGATGTGCCGAGCAGGCTCTTGAGCGAGCGCATCAAGCGGCCCTCGTAGCCGGCAAGATAGTCGGCCAGCGCGGCACGGCCGTAGCTGACCGTCGGGTCTTCGGCGTGAAAGAAGATGACGGAAGGCAGAGTCGCCTTGCCGTCTTCGAGCGGCAGCAGGGTGGGTGCGTCCGGTCTCAGCCAGCCGACGGTGGAGTTGGACGTGCCGAAATCGACGCCGCAGGCGTTTGACATCATAGGATTGGGGCTTCTGGAGTGCAGCTGGAGGCATGCGCCTGCACGGGGTGTCAGGAACAGGCGCCACCGGCGAAGGGCCGCTATTGTAGTGGCTTTGTGCGACGGATCTGCACGACGGTGGATGCCTTGGCTACCACGGTTGTTTGGGCTTCCAGGCTGGGCTGTTTCATGCGGCTAGCGTTGCAGACCAAAACACAACGCAACACGCCCACCGCGTGCGAAAGACACGCGGCGGGCGCATTGCTGGCTGACCAATGAACAGTGAAGGCGGCGAAAGCGGTGAAGGCGGTGAAACAACCCGCCCACCCAATTACTTCAACCGCGCCTTCAGCTCTTCACTGGCTTGATGCAGGGCTGCACGCGTTGCAGGCACGCCGGCCAGCGCATTGAGCAAGCCGAAGTCGTGAATCATGCCGTTGTAGCGCGTGGCGGTCACATCCACACCCGCCGCGTCGAGCTTGCGTGCATACGCTTCGCCTTCATCGCGCAACACATCCTTCTCTGCCGTGATCACCAGTGCCGGCGGCAGCCCCTTCAGCTGTTGGGGCGTGGCCAGCAGCGGCGATGCGTAGATCTGCTGGCGCTGTGCCGGATCAGTCGTGTAGGCGTTCCAGAACCACTGCATCATCGGCTTGGTCAGGAAGTGCCCCTGCGCAAACTCGTCGTACGACGCGTTCTCGAAGTTGGCATTCGTGACCGGCCAGAACAGGACTTGGGGGAAGGGCGTGCGGGTCAGACCAGGCTCAGGCGTACGTCGATGTTGCCGCGCGTTGCGTTGGAGTACGGGCAGACGATGTGCGCGCGGTCGATGAGCGTTTGCGCTTCGGCCGGGTCCATGCCGGGCAGGCTGATCTTCAGGTCGACTTCAATGCCAAAGCCGTTCGGAATGACGCCGATGCCAACGGTGCCCTGTACGGACACATCTGCCGGCACGCGGATCTTGTCGCGCGCGCCCACAAACTTGATGGCGCCCAGGAAACACGCGCTGTAGCCGGCAGCAAACAGCTGTTCGGGGTTGGTGCCTTCGCCGCCGGCACCGCCGAGTTCGGTCGGCGTGGTCAGGCGCACGTCGAGCCGGCCATCGTCAGTGATGGCGCGACCATCGCGGCCGCCGGTGGCGCGAGCATTGGCACGGTAGAGGACGTTTTCGATCGACATGGTGGTTCTCCTGTGAGAGGGGTGGTGGTACGCGCATCGGCTGTCGAGGCCGCTCCGCATTGCTTACTATTAAATAGCGCGCTACTTAATCGATTTAAAAAACGGACGCGATCAGGCGCCCGTCGGCGATACGTGTGTGCTCAGGCGGCGTTCTTGAAGAGCCGCCCGCGCAATGCATTCAACTGTGTGCGCAGTTCTTCCAGCTCGCCGGGCGCGCACTCCATGGCCGCAGCCATGCATGCCGGCACTTTCTCGGCCCGCTTCTCGAGTGCCTTGCCGGCCGCCGTGAGCGAGATGATCACCCGCCGCTCGTCTTCTGCCGAGCGCTGCCGCTCGATCAAGCCTGCTGCCTCCAGCCGCTTCAGCAGCGGGGTGAGCGTGGCGGAGTCGAGGAACAGGCGCTCGCCAATCTCCGACACCGTTTGGGCGTCCTGCTCCCACAGCACCAGCATGACGAGGTACTGCGAATACGTCAGGTCCAGCGCCTTGAGCAGTGGCCGGTACGCCTTGTTGATCCCGATCATGGTCGAGTACAGCGCAAAGCAAAGCTGCTCGTCCAGGGCGAGATCGCGGCGTGCGGAGGAAGGCTTGCGCGTGTTCATGGAGGAGAATATATATAGCGTGCTATTGAATTGCAAGCTAATTTTTTAGATGGGTTGTTCGGTGCGGGCGAGGCGTGATCAACGCACGCAAAAGCGGGCCGCTAGAATGGGCCGCACACACGTTGCCAGCACTCCGAGAACTCAGCGGTTTCCTAGTCTCCAATTCTGGATATGGGCGGGTCATGACCACATTGATTCTTATCGCACTGTTTCTGGTTGCCCTGCTATGGGCAGCGTTCCCTGGAACGAAGTTGCCTGCACCGTTCAGTGGCCGCAGCTGTCAGGGGAAAAACTGGCGCAGAGCTTTCCCGTCAGCCTCAAAGCTGGAGATTCGAGAATTTCTGCTGCTGTTTGTCGGCGCGTTTGCGTTGCGCGACGGGGAGAAGCTGACGCTCAGCCCGGATGATGAAATTCTGGCGATATATCGGGCCTTATACCCACGGCAATGGACTCCAGACGCGCTTGAACTAGAAACCCTGGCAAAGGATGTTGAGAAGCGGTATGGGCTGGAGCTGCGTCGTATCTGGAACGAACGGCTAAGCCTCGGTCAGCTGTTCGCACACGCCCAGCAGCCCCCGCTGGCGACGCCGATCAAGGTTTCGGCGATCGACTGAGGTCACATGGCTGCCTTGCTGGAAGACTAACAAATGCCGCGAAAACTCAGTGTCTTTTTGATTGCGGCGATCTGCGTCATCGCGCACGCCGAAGAGGCGGAGCAACCAGCATGGCGCGCCAAACCTCAGGCATACGCCACAGTCAACAATATCTTCGCGACGCGCGAGCCATTCAATCGGGCACTTGTTGTTGACCAAGCGTTTGTAGAACCGACGCCCGACAAGGGGCTACGTTTCTGGTTTCGCATCTATGGCCCCAACTACCGCGTTTACTCTGAAGCGGGCGATGCGAAAAAAATCGCCGAGGGGATGTACCGCTACACCGGAAACGGAGAAACGACTTGCGACCTGCTGTTACGGCTCTCGCCCTTGCGTACCCTTCGCATCCAAGGCGTGCCGACGCCCGACGGTAACCAAGGCGGCGCCCGATTCTGCCCCACCGCAATCACTCTATCCTTCAAGCCATAAATGACCACAAGGAGAACCGCATGATCAAAGTGACCGTGATGTACCCCTACGCCGAAGGCGCACGCTTCGACCACGACTATTACCGCGAACGCCACATGCCGCTGGCGAAGGCGCGACTTGGCAATGCCTGTGCGTATTACACCGTCGATAAAGGCCTGGCCGGCGGAGCACCCGGTACCCCACCTGCCTACGTGGCGATGTGCGCGTTCATCTGTGAATCGGCCGATGCGTTCCAGGCGGCCATGAAGCAGCACGGCGCGGAGATCCTGGCCGATATCGTCAACTACACCGACATTGCACCGGTGCTTCAGATTAGCGAGGTCGTCGTCGAGCGCTCGGATCGTTGAGTGCGGCGGGCCGCCAGCGAGATCGTGTATCCGGCGGGGCGGCACCGTGATTTACGGGCGGGTCGCCGGCAAGCCGGAAGCCGCCCTGGGCCGCCCTAGGCCGCGCCCTCCTGCGGCTTAGAGTGGACCGAGCCGTCTTTGCTCGGCGGGCTGGGACAGGGGCCGGTCGCTCAATCAACGCCATGCCATTCCGGTTAGCGAGGTGGCAGCTTGGCTCACTGCAAACCTCACGTCGCGCCGCAGCGCGTAAAGCAGGCGCGGCCGCGCATTGCGGCGCTTCGACCTATAGCGACCTGAGCCAGGCCACCGATTGCGCCAGCGCACCCTTGCCGGCGTCGGTGTCCAACCGGAACTGATATTCGTGCCCGAGCGGGGGCTGGTAGTCCTGCGGGAAGAAGAGGCTCGTTACATTCACTCCCTGCGCCTGCAGCGCGGCTGCGAGGGCCACCGACTGCGGCCCGAGCGGATCGGCATTGCCCGCACTCACAAACGCGCGCGGAAAGCCGCGGGCGATGTAAGGGGTGATCGACATGGTGTCGAACCCCGGGGCCTGATGCCAGTCTCGCTTGCCGCTGTACGCCCACGCGGTCGCCTTGACGAACCAGGCACCCAAGCCGCCGCTTTGGCCCATCTGCGTGATGTCGTACACGCCGCAGTAGAGCAAGACGCCGGCGATCTGATTTGCCAATGGCTCGGGTGAGATTCCCAGCGCTTGCGCATAGCGCTCGTTCGTCACCAAGGCCGCCGTCTGCGCCGCGATTTGCGCCCCCGCACTGTCGCCCGCCAAGACCATCTTGTTTGCATTGATCTTCAATTGCGAAGCCTGCGCGGACAGGAACGCAAGCGCCCTGTTGGCCTGCCGGATGGGCGTGGGATAGGTCGCCTCGGGCGCGATGGTGTAGTCCACATTGACGACCGTAAAGCCCTTGCCTGCGAGGATCTTCAGATAGTTGGCGAGATCGGCCCGGCGCCCGGACACAAATCCGCCGCCATGAAACCACACGACGACAGGGCCGTCCGGGGTGGCCGCCTTGCCGCGATAGATGTCCAGGCGCCCATCCGCGTCGCTGGGGTCGTAGACCAGGCCGGTTTGCACAGCCACATCGTTGGGATCCAACGGCTCCAATGCTTTGGATGCCTGCGCAGCGCCGTGATCGAAGATGGCGCGGATGACCAACACGCTGGGCCATGGCGATGCAAGGCCGGCGATCACCACAATCACCAACAGAAGCAGGACCGAAAGGACGAGGCGTTTCATGGCCATTGCGCAAATCCCCGCGGGTGAGTGGTCGTGACGTTTTGCGGCTGGTCGCTGGTGGCAGCTCGCGCGATTCTAGCTTCTCATCGCCGGGGCGGTTGGCGACCATGGTGTAACCGCGTGGCCGGGAACGAGGCAGCGGGCCTCGTAGGGTGAGAGCGTCGTCGCAGTGACTGCTTCACGGCTGAAACATTCCAATTGGCATGCCCGCCCTGACGATTCCTTGTCCTGGCAGGCTTGCTTCGCTCAATTCAGTGACTTGCCTGTTTCAGCCATGACACAAAAATGCGTGCTGCAGGGGTGCGTGGTCTCTCCTGACGGGTGATTTTCTAGACAAATCAGGCGGTTAGTCGTCATGGCATGGATGTCGCTCTAGGGCCCCCGGGGAGGAGCGAGCCATGCCGACAATCACCTCGCAGCGCCATGCTTGGCGTTGGGCGACCTTTTGCGCGATAGAGCCGACCGCACTGGCTGCGTGTCTGGCGATGGCGTTTGCTTTGGCGCCGGCACATGCCGACGAGGGCGACATCATCGTGCAGCGCGATGTCACCCCGCGCGTCGCCTATCGGGGCGTTCAGACCGATGCACTGCCCATCCGCACGGCGGTGAGCCCGTTTCCTACGCAGGCGTTCAATCAATCCGTCGGGTCGGTCATGTCGGTGCTGTCTGACGGCGAACTCGGCGCATCGCGCGCCGCTTCCGGCAACGCAACGTCAGGCCTGCAGCGCGCCCTGACGTCATCCACGGGAACCGGATTGCAACCCGCCGCTGGCGGGCTTTCCGTCGGTAACGCCGTGAGCGGCGCTGCCGTTGGCGGCGTAGGCGGGCAAGTGGTGCAGGCCACGGCGGGCATTGCGTCGCAGATCAGCGGCGCACTGGCGCCGCTCTCGCGTGGCGGGCAGCCGTGAAGTCTCTAACGTGGCACTTCGTAGTGGCGGTGCTGGGCGCCGTGCCGGCTGGCGCGGCGTGGGCCCAAAGTGCGCCGGTGTCCGCCGTGGTGGAGGGCGATGCTGCGGCAAACACGGCCGGGCGCGTGGCCGTCAATCAGGCCTCGGGGGCGGGCAACGTGCAGGCCAACGTGGCCGCCGTGTCGACCGATGAGGCGCGCGTCGTGTCATCGCAGTTTGTCGGGCGGGTACGGTCAGGCGTATCGGCATCGAGCCGGCTGGCGGGCGCGTCTTTCAATGGTGCGGCGGGTCTGGTGTCGATCAATCAGGCCAGCGGTGCCGGCAACGCACAGCTCAACGTCGCGGTGATCGCCCCCACTGCGTCGGTTGTGCAACAGCAATCCCATCACATCGAGCCACTTGCCGACAGTGCCCTGTCGGGCGTGGCTGCACAGTCTCGTCGTCAGGATGCCGCGCCCGCGGCGGAGGGCAGGCAAGACGCGTCGATTGCATCGACGGCGTTGCGCAATACCTCCGGCGTTGTGCAGGTCAACCAGACGGCAGGAACGGGGAATGTCGTATCCAACGTCTTTGTGCTCCGTCCCCCGGCGGGCACTCTTTTTTAACAGCAACAGAAGGAAGGGAGATCACCATGAAAGCCAAACTGACTGCCATTGCTGTACTCGCCCTGCTGGCTGCAGGTGCAGCCCACGCTCAGGGACGAGACGACGGTCCGCGCTCCTCCGGGGCGGTTATCAGCAACGTGACCGAAATCAGCAATGACATCCACGTGCAGGGCTACGGCCTCGCGCTGGGTTTTGTGCCGTTCAGCTCGGAATCGTCGGCGGTTGTCGATTCCACGCAATCCAGCAACAACAACTCGGTCGACCTGCGGCGCGGCAGCAATACGGCGACGGTTGATGGACAGGCGCTCAAGGGCGCGCAGGGCGCGGTCGGGGTGAACGTCACGTCCGGCGCTGGCAATGTGCAGTCCAACGACGTTGCGCTGGCGGCCGTGGATGCCGGCAAGGTGTTCGCTTCGGCCCAGGTGTTCAACAACCAGGCGGACCCGGGTGAGTCCCTGTCCATCGGCAATGCGGCCAACAAGGCATCGCTGGGCGGTAGCGCTCTGAACGGCGCCAAGGGCACCATCGGCGTGAACATCGCTGCGGGCGCAGGTGAGCTGCAAGAGAACGGCATGGCTGCATCGACCAACACGTCGGGCCGTATCGCCAAGGCCACCGACTACAACAAGCAGTCGGCGGACAACAACTCGCTGCGCCTGAATGGTTGCGATCCGACCAATGTTGCATCGCTGAACGGCACTGCACTGATGAACGCGATGGGCAACATCGGCGTGAACATCGCGGCTGGCGCGGGCAACCTGCAGCACAACGGCCTGGCAATCGCCACGGCCAAGGCCGCCAACTAAGGCTGGCGTCCAAACACCCGGCCGCTGCTCCGGCGGTCGGGTGTCCGTTCCCCAAGGGGGGGATTCATGCGACTGAACCGGCAATCGGTGGGCAGGGTGATGTTGTGTCTCTTCTGCGCAGGCAGCTTGTGGGCAACGCAGGCCAGTGCCCAGGAGGGCGCGATTGCGTTGCGCGCCGACAGCGAAATGCCACTGAACAAGCCGGTCAAGAGCATGGCGGAGCTGCGCTATCGCAGTGTGATGCGACAGCAGCAGGATTTCAGTTGCGGGGCGGCTGCGGTTGGCACGTTGCTGCGCTACGGCTATGGCTTGGACATCGATGAGCGCCGCGTCATTGCCGACATGATGAAAGTGAGCGACCCGAAGCAGGTCGCCGAGCAAGGGTTCTCCATGCTCGATATGCGCAACTATGTGCAGACACTCGGCTTTCGGGGCCGTGGCTACCGTGTGGACATGGCGGCATTGCGCGATCTGGCGATCCCGGTGATCGTCTTGTTGAGCTTGAACGGGTACCAACATTTCGTGGTCGTCAAGCGCGCGGCCCAGGGGCGGGTGTTTATCGCCGACCCTGCACTGGGCAATCGCATCATGCAGGAGTGGGAATTTGCGCCTGCGTGGAATGGCCTCGTATTTGCAATCGTCGGCGACGTGTCGGTCCAGGCCGATTCCGGATTGCTGCAGACGAATGCTCCCAGCTTGCGTGCGCGTGAGAACGCCGCGTTCTCGGGAGGGATGCTGCCGATCCAGATGGAATTTGGACCTGCCCGGTGGGACCTGTTCTGATGAAAACCAAGACACTCGCATGGATGCTGCCGCTCGCGTATGCCGGCTGGTGTGCCGGAGCCAGCGCCGGGCCGCTCCCTGATCCTTCCGCGCCGGCCGAAGCGCACGACAGTGCCGTGCTGTTTCATTCCGGCACCGCAGTCGAGCTGGCCGATGACGGTGAGCTGGCCCAGCAGCGCGGCAAATACCTCGGCGCCAGCATCGTCAGCGGATTCATGATTGAAATGGCCTCGCAATGGCGCAACGAAGCTGGGCAGGCAGCGGCCGAAGCGCGGATGCTCGCCACCAACCTGCGCACCAGTACCGCCAGCGTCGCAGTGAGCACACTGGCGTCGGTGCAGATGGGCATAGGGGCTCTGGCGGGCGCCGCACCCGGGGCGACAGCCTCCGGCGGGGCCGGTGTACAGGTCAACGGTGTCGGCCAGGTGACACAGGTGGCTGGCAATAACAATCTGGCGAGTAACACCACATCGATCTCGATGCAGGCCGCTCCATTGCCTACACTGCCTTCGGGCAGCGCGTTGGCAACGGCGGCGCAGAACGGATTTACCGCCCAGGCCCAGGTGGGCGCGGGCGGCGTGCAGGTTGCCATCACCAGCCCGATGGGCGTCGTCTCGCAGTCGGTGACGCCCAATCTGGCCGGGGCGGCGGGGAGCGTGATGCAGGTGGCGCAAATGGCGGGCAATGCGCAGTTGATTGCCAATCAGTTGTCGATCCAACTGCAGATGCAGACGATGTCGCGTCAGCAGCTGGCTCAGATCGGCGTGGCGCAGGCATTGCAGGCGGTGGCGGGTTTACGCCGCTAGACGTGCCAATGCAGAATTTCCTATAACGACGCAATAGAAGAACACACAGGCAGGCAGTGAGAGGCGGCGCTCGGCAATAGGGCCGATGCGCTGATATGGAGGCTCTTTAGCCTCCGCCTTGCTTTCCGGGGGGGGGAACATGGGACACCGACGCACGGCAGTGGCGTGGGCAGTGGCATGTTGGTCGTTGCTTCCTGCGGCGGCCGAAGCGCAATCGGCACCGGCTGCCGCAGACTCCTTTGACGCGCGCCTGGCGCGCCTGCAGCGCATCATCGAGCGGCAGCAGAAGATCATTGATGCATTGGAAGAGCGCGTCGGCGACCTGGAGCTGGTGCGCGTGCGCGGGCGTGGCGTCGGTGCCGGCAACGCACAGGCATCCGCTGCGGGCGCAACCACGGCAACACAATCGCCGTCGTCTGCGCTGGTCGCCCAATCCGGCAACACGGCGCCCGCGTCGGAAAGCACAACCGCCGCGCGCCCCGACCCCAACGACAAGCCTCGCATCCAGAGCAAGGACCTCGTCTTCCAATCCGAGCACGCGCCGCTGTTTGAGCGACGTTTCACAATCGATACCGGCATCAGCTACAGCTACTACGACCGCCGCAACCTCGCGCTGTCGGGCTTTCTGGCGCTGGATGCGATCTTTCTCGGGCAGATCAACCTGGTCCAGACCAAGGCCAATGTCACGACCTTCGACGTCACCGGCCGCTATGGCTTCAGCGATCGGCTGAGCGCGGATTTCACAGTGCCGGCCGTGTATCGCTCCAGCACGTTCTTCAGCGGCGGTGCGGGTGGGGCATCGAGCACCGTCAGCGAGGCAGACAAGACGTCCGCGGGCTTGGGCGATGTGAGTGCCGGCATCTACTATCAGCTCGTCAAGGAGTCAGCGGATTTGCCGGACATTGTCGGCAGCTTTCGCGTGCGTGCACCGACCGGGCGTTCACCGTTCGGCATCAAGCTGATCCATGCCGACAGCAATAACAACAACCTGATCATCGACCAGCAACTGCCGACCGGCAACGGTGTATGGAGCGGCACGCTGGGCATGTCTTTCCTGAAGACGTACGACCCGGTGGTGTTGTTTGCCAATGCCAGCTACACGTACTACGTGCCGCGCTCGTTTGCCGACATCTCCTCGACCGAAGGCGTGGTGCAGCCGGGCAAAGTCAAGCTGGGCGATACCATCACTTTGGGCGGAGGCCTTGCATTGGCGCTGAACGACCGCACGGCGCTGACGATGGCTTACAGCACGGCATTCTCCGGCAACACGCGCATCACCCCAGAGGGCGGCGCCGAACAGTCGGTGGTGGGCAGCAAAACCAACGTAGGCACGATGACGTTCGGCATCAGCCATGTGCTGACCAAGAACTTGTCGATCAGCGCCACGCTGGCCATGGGCCTGACGCCGGACGCGCCGAACTACGTCTTTACGCTTCGCTTCCCGTACACGTGGTAGTGGCACGGGGTCGCGGCGCCCGGCAGACGGCAAGGCGTGGCGTAGGTGGAGCGAACGGCAACGCAACGAACGCGCCTGAGCGCGGGATGTTCTGCCCTGGATCGAGAGGTGCGCGTGCAAAGCCACAGGCTAGTCGGCATCCCGGCGAGCGGATCCCGGTGCAACGCGTTTTTGACGATCGACCGCATTCAACGCCCGCAGCACGGAGCGTCCGGTATCGGTCAGCCGCGCACGGCGGCGGTGCCCTTCGGCGGAGCGTTCGAGCATGACCAATTGCCGCTCCAGCAGCGCGTCCAATTCAGCGCGGTTCATGTCGACCTGCTCGGGTGACTGGCTGATCAACATCAGCGTGGCAAATTCGTGTGCACTCAGCATCTTTGTCTCCTAGTAACAAACAACCGTAACCAGGGGGCACGGTGCCAAATGCAGGCGCGCAAGGAGCGCGCCCGCCTGCAAGGCAAAACGACGGCCGGTGATGGGCTCAGCCGGCCTGGACTTCAATACGTCGCGGCTTCGCTTCATCGCGGCGCGGGATCGTCAGCTTGAGAACCCCGTCGCGCAGCTGAGCATCGATGCGCGAAGCGTCAAAGTCCGGACTCAGCACAAAGGTGCGCGAGAAATGCGGGTGTCGGACTTCGCCATGCTGCAGCCGCAGACCCTGCGGCGTGGGCACCATCAGTTCTGCATCGACCGTGAGGGTGCCATCCTGCACGCGCACATCGAGCTTCTCGCGCGGCACGCCCGGCAGGTCGGCAAACAGCGTGATGCCCTGGCGGTTTTCGAAGATGTCGACAGGCGGTGCCAGATGCGTCTGCCGTGCGGCGGGCTGTTCGCCTGGCTGCTTTGCAACCGTGGTCTTACCCGGCTGCGCCTGGGTCGCCAATTGTGTGGTGTCGTTCATGATGGGCTCCTTGATGCTTGCGCAAGCTGTGGCTTAGCCTTGCACGGTGATCTGACGCGGCTTCGATGCCTCCGACTTGCCGACGCTGATGGTCAGGCAGCCGTTGACGTACCGTGCATTGACCTTGTCGGGGTCGACATCCTGTGGCAGCTCGATCACGCGACGGAACGCGCCGGTGAAACGCTCATCGGCGTACACGCGCGTATCGTCGGTCATCTCGAAATCCGGGCGCTTGCGCTCGCCGCTGATCGTCAGCAGCCCCTTGTCGATCGAGACGTCGATTTGCGCGGGGTCGAGCCCCGGGGCGAATGCGACGATCTCGACCGAGTCATCGGTGCTGCCAATGTTGACGGGTGGAAAGGTGCCCAGGCGCGTGGCGCGCAGACTGGCGGGTGCACCCGCAAAGAGAGTGGCCATCTGCCGTTGCAGGCGATCAAATTCGCCCAGCAGATCGGTGCCAAAAAACAGATCGCTCATGGCTGGCTCCTGAAGGGCCCGCACGGAGACTGAACCGAACTACGCGCTCCAGCTCATCCGTCCGTGGCGGGCCACTGACAAATAAATCGAAACACGCAGCGCGAGAGCCGCGACTGCATTGACGACTCCTAAAATAAGGAGCCAAGCGGAAATTTCAAGAGGCCATTCGATACGTCATTCGGAGGTTTCATGGACCTTTTCAACGCAGTGCACGAACAGATGGATGCGGTGCGGTTGCCGTTGGTCGCGGTCACCGTGACAGCGGCCCGCCGACCGAATACGCCGCTCGTGGCGATCCTGCATTGGCATGGATTTCGCCGCGCCAGCCCGCTCGTGTTGCCGGGAGTCGACATTCCACCGCGCTCCGTCCCGGGCTCGGCCATTCAGCTAACGCACGCCTGGCAGAGCGTCGAAGCCGTTGACGAGGCGCTGCTCGACGCCGCCTGGCAGCTCGGCGCATGGGATCTTGAGCGCGTCGAGCGACGCGGTTGCAACGTGGTGGGCGCATCCGCAGGTGAAGCGCTGGCATGCCGCCAGGCATTCGGCGATTACGAAGGTGCCTCGGCGGACGAGGCACTCATCGATGGCGCTCCCGATCGTGCCCAGCTGATGCAGATTGCCGCGAACGAAGGCTACCTGCGCTGGCTGTTCCGGCCCGTCAAGGGTGGCGTGTGGCAGGCGCTTGAGGAGCCGGACGATACGCTCGGCCCGGATGGCGGACGCGAGCCGCCCTGTCCTGTCCTTCCAATCCCCCGCCAACTACCGCGCCACCGGCCGGTCCGCAGCCGAACCGTCTACCGCCTGGGAGCCGTCCGGCACATCCTGTTGCCGTGAAACATTTTGTTACAAACTCGCCGTTTTTTCACCTCTTGAACTCGCGGCGGTGCGCTTCTATTTTGCATTCCGCCAAGTATTCGGCACGGCTTGCTTGCCCTGCCTGGCGCCCTGCTTGAATGGCGCGCAAGCCGGATTCCCTTTTTTGGTGATCTATCGCTCAGGAGATGGAAATGAAGATTCGTCCCCTCTACGACCGGGTTATCGTCAAGCGAATCGAACAGCAACGGACGACGGCCTCGGGCATCGTGATTCCTGATTCCGCCGCAGAAAAGCCCGAGCAGGGTGAAGTCATCGCGGTCGGCACGGGCCGCCTGCTTCAGGACGGCACGCAGCGCGAACTCCAATTGAAGGTCGGTGACCAGGTGCTGTTCGGCAAGTACGCCGGGCAGACCGTCAAGGTCGATGGCGAGGAACTCCTCGTCATGCGTGAAGAAGACGTCATGGGCGTCATCGAAACCCACGCCGAGGCGGTTGCCAAGGCCGCCTGAAGCCTCGAGCCGCTCGCGGACACTGCCGGACAGGACACCGCAAATAGGCCGGTTGTTCGCGACGTGTTGAGTCAACGACTTATCCGGAGCAACAAACATGAGTGCAAAAGACGTCAAGTTCCATGACAGCGCGCGCGTCCGTATCGTCAAGGGCGTGAATGTTCTTGCCGATGCCGTGAAGGTGACGCTCGGGCCCAAGGGCCGCAACGTGGTCATCGAGCGCAGCTTTGGCGCCCCGACCATCACCAAGGACGGCGTGTCGGTCGCCAAGGAAATCGAGCTGAAGGACCGCTTCGAAAACATGGGCGCGCAGATGGTCAAGCAGGTCGCGTCCAAGACTGCGGACATTGCCGGTGACGGCACCACCACGGCCACCGTGCTGGCCCAGGCCATCGTGCAGGAAGGCATGAAGCACGTGGCGGCTGGCATGAACCCGATGGATCTCAAGCGTGGTATCGACAAGGCCGTGGCCGCCGTGCTCGATGAGCTTCGCAATCTGTCGAAGCCGATTTCGACCAACCGCGAAATCGCCCAGGTGGGCTCCATTTCGGCCAACTCGGACGAGGCCATCGGCAAGATCATCGCCGAGGCCATGGAGAAGGTCGGCAAGGAAGGCGTCATTACAGTCGAGGACGGCAAGTCGCTCGACAACGAGCTGGACGTGGTCGAAGGGATGCAGTTCGACCGCGGCTATGTCAGCCCGTATTTCATCAACGACCCGGAAAAGCAGGCGGCCTATCTGGACGACGCGCTGATCCTGCTGCACGACAAGAAGATCTCGAATATCCGCGACCTCCTGCCGATCCTGGAAGCGGCATCGAAGGCCGGCAAGCCGCTGCTGATCGTGGCGGAGGATGTGGAGAGCGAAGCGCTGGCCACCCTCGTCGTCAATGCGATGCGCGGCATCCTGAAGGTCGCCGCCGTCAAGGCGCCCGGATTTGGCGACCGCCGCAAGGCCATGCTGGAAGACATCGCCGTGCTCACCGGCGCAACGGTCATCTCTGAAGAAACAGGCAAGCAGCTTCAGAAGGCTACGTTGGAGGACCTCGGCCGGGCCAAGCGCGTGGAGGTCCGCAAGGACGACACCATCATCATCGACGGTGCCGGCGACCAGGCCAGCATCGATGCCCGCGTCAAGTCCATCCGCGTGCAGATCGACGAGGCCACAAGCGACTACGACCGCGAGAAGCTGCAGGAACGCGTGGCGAAGCTTGCCGGCGGCGTTGCGGTCATCAAGGTGGGCGCAGCCACCGAAGTCGAGATGAAGGAGAAGAAGGACCGTGTCGACGATGCCTTGCACGCCACCCGCGCGGCTGTGGAAGAGGGCATCGTTCCGGGCGGTGGCGTGGCCTTGCTGCGCGCCCGCTCTGCAGTGCTGAATCTGAAGGGCGCGAACAGCGACCAGGATGCCGGTATCCGCATCGTGCAGCACGCGCTGGAGGCACCGCTGCGCGCCATCGTCGCCAACGCCGGTGAAGAGCCGTCCGTCGTCATTGCGAAGGTCGCCGAAGGCAAGGGCAACTACGGCTACAACGCAGCCACCGGAGAGTACGGCGACCTCGTCGAAGCGGGTGTCGTCGACCCGACCAAGGTGACGCGCACCGCGTTGCAGAACGCCGCGTCTGTCGCCGGGCTGATCCTGACCACGGATGCGACCATCGCGGAGGCTCCGAAGGAAGACAAGCCCGCGCAAGTGCCGGCCCCTGAGCTGGACTACTGAACCACGCAGTTGTGCTGCCATCGACCGGCCGGTTCGCCGGCCGGTGCAACTGCATTCCGGCGCCGCTAGTCCCCGTTGCGGTGCCGGCTTTTTGAGGTTCGATCACGCCCATGAAGCTGCAACTCACCATTGACGCGAAGCACCTGGACGTTGAGATCGATGACGTCGTTGCTGGCCTGTTGGCTGCACGCCTCAGCCTGCCGGAAGGTGCCGACCACCGCGATGCGATCACGCGGCATCTCAGCGAGGTCAGCGCTCCATGGGTGCTCGACGATGAGCACATGCGCAAACGGGTGCTGCGTCGTCTGATTCTTGAGATTGCGGACCCGACGCTGTTGATGCGTCATCTCATGATGGATTAGCGCTCGACTTACCAGCTCCGGCCCGGAAGACGTCACGCCTGCCAACGAGGCCATGTAGAGCGCGAGAAAGCCGCTGCACGCCCAACCATGACGGCCATCCTGGCCCCGTATCGACCCACTCAAAAGGGGATAGGGGCGCGCGCATGTGCTGCCCGGTCGATATTTTCAGACTTGGCTCTTTCCGAGCGTCTTGGCCATACAGAGCAAAGGCTTGCCAGAACCCACGTCCACGACACCGCTCCAGCCCAGAGACGCCCCTATTGCCCGCCTATCCGGCACAGGGTAAAAATCGGTCTATTGCACCCCAATCTCGACTGGGAGTCGCGCATCCATGGACCAACCCGCCAAGCTCAATGCCGATTCCCTGGGTATCGTTGAATCGGTGATCATGGGCATCGCCGGTACTGCCCCGGCCTACAGCATCGAGATCACGACTTCCACCATCATCGGGACGGCCGGCACGCAGTCGCCGGCCAGCATCCTGGTGTGCGGGCTCATCATGTTTGGCATCGCGTACGCGTTCATCAACATGAACCGTGCTCTGGCGAGTGCCGGCACCTCGTATTCGTGGGTGAGCATGGTATTCGGGCGCGCGCTCGGCTTCTTTGCTGGGTGGGCCCTGCTGGTGCTGTGCTGTGTGTTCATGGTGTCCGCCATGATTCCGGCGGCAAATGCCACGCTGCTCATCTTTGATCGGCCCATGATGAACAACGTGCACTACGTGACGTTGATCGCGGCGGCATGGCTCACGTTTGTCAGTGTGGTGGTCGTCAAGGGCATCAAGCTCACCAGCTACGTGCAGGTGGTGATGACCCTCATCGAGGGCGTGATCCTGCTCGGGATCATCGTCGCGAGTTTCATGGTGTTTCCGCGTACGCCGCAGCACCCGTTCTCCTGGGTCTGGTTCTGGCCTTTCGCGTTCACACCCAAGCTGTTTGCCAACGGCGCGTTGGTGGCGATCTTCTTCTTTTACGGCTGGGACGTGACGATGAACCTCAGCGAAGAGACGCGCGACGCGAACCGTACGCCCGGCCGTGCCGCGTTCTGGTCGATGGTGTTCTTGATGGTGTTCTTCCTTGTCTTCATCGTCATCACGCAGCTTGCGCTGTCCGATGCCGAGATCCAGCACTACAACACGAACATCATCTTCGCCATTGCAGAGAAGCTGTTTGGGCCGACCTGGGGCTACGTCGCGATCGTCGCGGTCTTGCTGAGCACGGTGGGCACGGTCGAAACCCAGATGCTGCAGTTCACGCGCACGCTCTTTGCCAAGAGCCGCGACGGCGCACTGCACGCACGCTATGCGCGCCTGCATCCGGTTTGGCGCACGCCGCACATCGCCATCTTCTTCATCTGGCTGACGGGGCTCGCACTGCTGTTCGTGTCGTCCTATCTGCCGACGATCAACGTCATCCTGCACGATTCGATTACCGCCATCGGCTTCCAGATCTGCTTCTACCTGGGGCTCACGGGGCTGGCCTGCGGCTGGTACTACCGCAAGGTGCTGACGCAGGGGCCATGGGTCGCCATCACCCATGTCATCTGGCCGGTGGCTAGTGGGCTCTTCCTCTTCTTCATCGCGCTCTACAGCATCCCGACCTTCGACTGGGTCACCAATATGGTGGGCATGGGCGGCATCGCCATCGGTGTCATTCCGCTGCTGCTGAACCGTAAAAAGATCTGGTCGGCTCGCTCCGCCTGAGCCAGTCCGATGCACCCATTGCCATTCACCCGGCGCCAACCTGGGGCGCCGAATGCTGTCAGGCTGCACTGACAGCGCCTGCCGTATTGACCTACAGAAACAAGGGCGTGCCCGGACAACACAATGAGCGCCCGCTGATGGCGGCAGCCGGGCGTCACACCGATACTCAAGTCGGTGACTTCCAGCTCTCGATAAAGGTCATTGCCATGGACGACTATTGCACGCTGTGCGGGCGGCGCGGGCATTCTGCGTCGCACTGCCCATGGGGTTCGTATATGCGAATCCGTCGCTATTCTCCGGTCGTGTTGAAGAACGATCGTTCATTGACGTTTCGAAAATTCCCCACCTGATGCGCCAAGCGCGTAACGTGGTGGGCTTTATATTCGGTCGCGCGGAAGACGCCTACTGACCGGATGGCACATCGAGGGCAATCGCTTTCCGCGGAATCGAAAGCTGGATACGGTAGCCGCCCTGTGCGAGTGGCCCCGCCGCGAAAGTCCCTCCCAGGCGGCGCACGCGCTCGCGGATGCCGGCGATCCCCGATGACGGCGGCCGCCCGGCTGCGGGTTTGGTGGAGTGCGTGACGACGGCGCCATCGTTGTGAATCGCCAGCTCGCAATTTGCCCGATCGCATCGAAGATCGACCACGACTTTCGTTGCCGACGTCGCATGCCGGGCAACATTGGTCAGACCTTCCTGCACGATCCTGAACAGCGCGGTGGAGGCGGCGTCGTTGAACGCCACCGTATGCGTATTGCAGTTCAGTGCGACCCGCAGGCCGGTATGTTGTCCGAAATCGGTGACGAGCCAGTCGAGCGCGGGCAGCAGCCCCAGGTCGTCGAGCATGGTCGGCCGCAGGCCCGCGGCAAGACGCCGGACCGACGCGAGCGCGTGGTCGATAGCATGGCTCATCGCCAGTGTTCTTTCGCGCGCGTATGCCAGGGCTTCCGGCGTGGTGCTGTCATCTGCAAGCAGGCCGGTGATGATCATCTTCAGCGCAGTCAATTGCTGCCCGAGGTCATCATGAAGCTCGCGTGCAATACGCTTCTTTTCTTCTTCGCGAGTGGCTTCGACCCGGGATGCCAGCTCGCTCGCGTACTCGAGCTGCTTGAGCCGCTCGCGCTCGGTCAGGTCCCGGGTGACCTTGGCAAAGCCGATCAGGTCGCCGTCTTCATCCCGCAGGGCAGTGATCACCACGTTGGCCCAGAAGCGCGAGCCGTCCTTGCGGATGCGCCATCCTTCGTCTTCCCAGCGGCCAAGGGCGGCCGCGCGTTTGAGTTCTTCGCCCGGATAGTTCTGCGCAATTGCCTCGGCAGGATAGAAGACCGAAAAGTGCTGGCCGATGATTTCGTCGGCGTGATAGCCCTTGATGCGTTGGGCACCGGCATTCCAACTTGCGATGTGACCTGTGGGATCCAGGAGGAAGATTGCATAGTCCTGTATCGCGTCGACCAAGGTGCGATAACGCTCCTCCACGGGCACGTGGGCGATGGCCGCATCGCTTGCCGGTTTTCGCAATCTGTCTGCGTTGGTATCCATATCAAGCCCCGTCGCAGCGGGTTCGGGCGTCTAAGGCACGCCAGTTGGAAGCCGTTTTCCGAGCATCTACCCAAGAATATGCTGCTGGAGGATGGCAATCAAAGGCACCGACCTGGAAGCGCGCTTGCGCGCATGGACATGGTCGCGATTGCCGCTGTGGATATGTGGATAAGCGCGTGAAGAACTTCAGGGACAACTGTGTTGGCTGCCCGGGGTCAGGTTGTCCGCAGCACGGGTATAACTTTGATGGTTGCCGGGAGGGTGGGGCGTGCCCTGCACGAGTCATCCACGCAACGGCACATACTGTCCGACGGGTTGTGCAATTCGCAAGCCGTTGACGCAAAAGCGCTTTCTGCAGCTATCCACAGAAACGGTCCACCGTTATCTACTACTACTATTTTTATATACAGAAGAAATAAAGAAGACAGCAAAGACGGGCAGGGCAAACGCTCACGGGTGCTTGATGTTTGATGTGCGTTACGTGAGCGCGCCCAGCAGAAACGCGGCGATGCTGGCCGTGGTGAACGTGGTCAGCGCGCACATCGGCATGAACGGGTTGATCCAGGCCGTTGCAAGCCGGCGCGTGGTGCAGCGACGCCCAGCGGCAACAGGATCAGCAGCGCAATCGCGCCGGCAAACGTCGCCTGCCCGCGTGTGGCTCGCTGAATCAGAAAACTTTCCATTCATCCCCGGGGTTCGAGACTGTGCGTGTCCGACCTGCCCGCGTGTCGGTGTGCCTACATCCTAGGGAGCGTCAGGCGGTGGGAAAAGCCTAGGCGATGACCCGGGCAAGGAGGAGATCGCTACGGCTGGCCTAAGTCGGGTGGCCTAGGCTTGCCCACAGGCCGGTTCCAAGGGAATTGAAGGGAATCTTTAGTAGTGTGGGTCCGGCATCTCACGGTTGTTGAAACCCTCGGGCCCTTGGCCAACGCTGTATGGAATCACTCAATCACACGCTGTTTCTTTGGATCAACGCGCCGGCCGACGCACCGGCTGCCACCGTCTGGCTGGCGATGGCCTTTGCCGAATACGCGATCTGGCTGGTGCCGCTCACGCTCGTCGCCGGCTGGCTGTGGGGTGAGCCCACCACGCGCAGGCAGGCACTGCAGACCGGCGTGGCTGCAGCGCTGGCGTTGTCGATCAACGTCGGCTTCGGCCTTGCGTGGTATCACCCCAGGCCGTTTGCGATTGAACTGGGCACGAATCTGCTGCCGCACGCGCCGGATTCGTCGTTCCCCAGCGACCACCTGACCGCACTGTGGACGGTGGCATTCAGCCTGATGTGGAACGCACGCCTGCGCCGCGTGGGCGTGTTGCTGGCGCTTTTGGGCTTGCCCATGGCGTGGGCGCGCATCTACCTGGGCGTGCACTATCCGTTCGACATGCTGGGCGCGGCGGCTGTGTCGGCCCTATGCGCATGGCTTTGCAGCGGGCGTGTGGCGCATACGCTGTCGGAGCCGCTGCACCGGCTGGGGCTGGCCTTGCATGGCGTGGTGCTGGCGCCCTGCGTGCGGCGCGGCTGGGTGCGCAAGTAAGCCCGCTCAGGCGTGACGGCGCCACGCGCGCCAGAACAGCACGAAGGACAGCACGGTCGCCCCCACGTTGTAGAGCGTGGCCAGCGCGAACGCGTGGCCGTAGTGCGCAGCGTGTGTTGCCGCGTCCACCGCGACCGCGCCATCGGCCCCATCCACCTGGCCGAGCAGCGAGAACAGCAGCACGCCCACCACCGTGACGCCCACCGCGTTGCCAACGGCCTGCATGGTCGTCACCGTACCGGCGCCCATGCCGGCCTGGGCCGTTTCGACGCCGCTCAGGATGGTGTTGAGCGACAGCGGAATCACCATGCCTTGCCCGAAGCCGTTGAGCATCAGCGGCAGGATCAGCCAGGCGGTACCCGCGCCCAACTGCGCCATGGTGGCCAGCACGACCATGCCCACGGCGAAGGTGGCCACCCCCAGCAGCAGGGCACGCTGCCCGATGCGCTCAGCCAGACGGGGCGCTTTCAGCGAGCCGGTAAAGAACGCGATGGCCGCGGGCGTAAACACCAGCCCCGCCGCCAGCGCCGACAGGCCGCGCCCGAACTGCAGCAGGATCGTCAGCGCCAGGAAGTACGAACTGATGGCCGTGTAGAACAGGAAGATCGCCAGCACGCCCAGCACAAAGCTGCGGTTGCGGAACAGCGCCATCTCGATGATCGGGACGCGGCCCGCCGCCGACAGCGCTTGCTCCACCCGCACAAAGTGGCGGAACACCAGCAGCGAGGCCAGCGGCAGCACCCACGACCACCACGGCCAGCCGGATTCGCGGCCCTGCATGATCGGCACCAGCAGCATCGCCAGCGCCACCGCACCCGCCACGGCGCCGTGCACGTCCAGCCGCGCCGCCACCGGCGCACGCGATTCCGCCACGAAGGCGCGGGCCGCCAGGAGCGCCACAATGCCGATCGGCACATTCACCAGGAACACCGCACGCCAGCCGGATACGTCGGCCGCCAGCGGATGCGCGATCAGCCAGCCGCCGATGATTTGCGAGACTGACGCCGCCACGCCCTGTACGGCGCCCATGGTGCCGAACGCGCGCCGCCGGGCATCGCCGTCAAACAGCACGCGCAGCGAGGCCATCACCTGGGGCATGAGGATGGCCGCGCCCAGGCCCTGGCCGACACGCATGGCGATCAGCATCCACGGCGTGGTGGCCAGCCCGCACAGCGCAGATGCGAGCGTGAACAGCGCCATGCCTGCCAGAAACATGCGCCTGCGCCCATACAGGTCGCCCAGGCGGGCGCCGTTGAGCAGGAACACCGCATACGCTGCGCTGTAGCCGACCATTACGAGCTGGATTTCGGCAAAACTGGCGTGCAGGCCCGCCCGGATATCCGGAATCGCCACATTGACGATGAACAGGTCGAGAATGGTGACGAAGTTGCCGGTCAGCAGCGCCGCCAGCGCCGGCCAATGTCGTTTGGCTGGCGAGGCGACGCTACTAGCAGAAAGGGATTCCGTTGACGTGGGGGATCTCGGTTCATTAATATACGGTCGTACGTATACTAGAGAGCGATTGGCCCACGTCAAGGGCCGATTGTGTTGACCCCACTCATCGATAGGGCATTGCCATGAACGAAACCGACGGCCGCCGCCAGCGTGGCGAACGTGCGCGCGCCCAGGTGCTCGAGCACGCCACCGCCATCGCGTCCACCGACGGGTTGGAGGGCCTCACCATCGGCCGGGTGGCGACCGACGCCGGCGTGGGCAAAGGCAACATCCAGGTGCTCTTCGGCGACAAGGAAACGCTGCAGCTCGCCACCCTCGACGCTGGGGTCGTGCATTACCGCGCGACGGTGGTCGAGCCCGCGCTGGCGCTGGAGAGCCCGCTTGCCCGCCTGCGGGCGCTGACCGACGGCTGGTTCGACTACGTGGCCAGCGGCGCATCGCCAGGCGGCTGCTTTGTCTGCGCGGCCAGCTACGAATACCGGGCCCGCCCGGGCGCGATCCAGGATCGTGTGCGCGGACACCGCGAGTCGGTGCGTGCGCGGTTTCGCGAGACGATCACCGCCGCACAGGCCGCCGGAGAATTGCGCGCCGATGTCGACGTCGATCAGCTCGTCTTCGAGATCGAATCGTTTCGCTCCAACGCAAACGTGGCGTTTCTGATGGGCGATATGGCGGTGTTCGAGCGCGCGCGCCGCAGCACGCAGGCGCGCATCGATGCGGCGCTGGCCTGAGCGCGGCTGACCAGCGGCCGACGCGCGCGCACAACGCTGGTACTCAGGTCAGTCCCTCTCCTTCACCTTTGGTTACACTTCAGCGGCATCGAGCGTGCGTGCCACTGCGCTCGAAGAAGGAAATGCCGATCTCAGAAAAGGTTGCCTTTGGGGGGAGCGCATGACGCTCAGAATGACCGCCTCTTTGTTAGGAGGCGCTTTGTGGCTTGCGGGCTGCGCACAGCCGTATGTAGAACCGCCCGCGGGTGCCCGGACCGTGCCGGTTGAGTTTATACGGCCCGCCAGCGGCGCGGCCGCCGCATTGCTGGTCTTCGACGACGCCCGCACATGCACGGGGCAACGCGTGGCAATTGCCACGAACCAGCCAGCGCGCTCCGTGCGTGTGCTGACCGACGTGCCGACGACCATGGCCGTGAACTTCGTGCGTCCGGCGGGGAACCTGACCTATTTCTGCTCGGTTGCGGTGAGTTTCGTTCCGCTGACGGGGCACCGTTACCAGTTGCGTTCGACTTACTCCGAAAGCGAGCGGGGCTGTCGGGCGGCACTCATCGAATCCAGTAACGGGCTGTCATGGCGCCCGGTGGCTGCGCGCTATCGGCAATGGGCAACGCAGTCTGCTTGCCAGCCCTTGACCGACGCCGATATCGCGCACATGCATGATCGCACCCGTTCGGAAGATGGATCGACCACGCTGAGCGACCTCAAAGATTTGCTGGTGCCCCAATGAGGCGGCCCGCTTGACTAACATGCATATCGTTCGACTGGTTTCACTGCTGGCTGCTGCCGTGGTCTGCGCCGGCGTTGCAGAGCGCGCGGCCGCGCTTGAGCCCGCAGCGGTCTTTGCCAAGGTTTCGCCTAGCGTCTGGGAGGTCCGCGTTGCGGGTTCGGACGGGCGGCCGCTGTCCATTGGCAGCGCAGTCGTTATCGCCGATGGTGTGGCGATCACGAACTGCCATGTGCTGCGCGGCGGCAAGCAAGTCTGGCTCAAACGCGGCAACGCAAGCTACGGTGCTCGCTTGCAGTATCCCGACGTGGAGCGCGACCTCTGTCAACTGCGGGTCGCGGATTTCCACGCGCCTGCAGTGACGCTTGCTCCGGGTAGCGCGCTCGTGACGGGGCAGAAGGTGTACGCAGTCGGCAATCCGCTGGGGCTGGAGCTGACGATCAGTGAGGGTTTGATCTCGTCATTGCGTACCGATGACGAAGGACGTCTCAAGAGCATCCAGACGTCTGCCCCAATCTCACAAGGGTCCAGCGGGGGCGGCCTGTTCGATGCAGACGGCCGATTGATTGGCATAACAGACCATCAAGTCGTGCTCACCATGGGGCAGAACCTGAACTTCGCGATTCCTGCGGACTGGATTGCCGATGTCCCTGCGCGCGGGCAGAAATCGCTGGCTCAGGCGACGGCTGCACCGGCCGCTTACGCATCGAGCGCGCAGGCGGCGCCACCACGCCGCTCCGGCGAACTCGGGCGAAACCAACAGGCCGGCTTCGATATGTATTTGAAGAAAACGTGGCCGAAGATTTTTGTTGCCTCCGACGGCGATCATTACTCCTGGGCCGCAGGCCAGAACGCGGAGTTTCGGGCGATGGCTTTCTGTACCGAGCGATGGGTCAATTGCCGCGTCTACGCCCGAGACGACACCATCGTCGAGGCCAAGTGAGCGGCGTCGCTGCGCGGGAATGCTATTAATATGTCGGCCTCTGCGGCATCTTGGGGCGCTGCTCTTGTGCCGCAAGTAATCCCCGTCGAATAGGAACCTGCCAACATGAATTGGACCGCGACCCGGCCGATCCGCGTGATCGTGCTCGATGACCATGCGGTTGTCCGCCATGGTCTGGCTGCGCGCCTGAAACAGGAGACCGACATCGAGGTTTCCGGCATGTTCGCCTCGGGTCGCGAAATCGTGCAGGCACTCAAAGACAAAAGCCTTGAGGTGGATGTCCTGCTGATGGACTACTCGCTCGGACCCACCGAGATTGACGGGCTGAACCTGATCCGCCTGATCCGCGTGCGCTATCCGGACTTGAAGATCCTGGTGGCGTCGGCGCATCACAACATGGCGACGGTGGGCATGGTCATGCATGCCGGCGCACGCGGTTTTGTCGGCAAGGAAGAGGATCTGTCGGAATTGGTACGCGCCATCCGCACGGTGGCCGCGGGCGGCAAGCGCCTGAATGCCGCGCTGGCTGCCGAGATGGAGCGCGGTGCGCTTTCCGCCGATGCGCCCGCGCCCGTCACCAATGGCACCAAGCTGTCCGCCCTGATCGACCGCTCCGAACTCAGCCCGCGCGAGCGCGAGGTACTGCGCTGCTGCCTGGACGGCATGTCGGTCACGGACATTGCCGAGAAATTTGCGCGCAGCATCAAGACGATCAGCTCGCAAAAGCAATCGGCCTATCGCAAGCTGGGTATCCGCACCGATACCGAGCTGTTCAAGATCAAGCACGAGCTTGAGGGGCAGTGAGCGCTAAGCGGCACCCGCCCGAGCCCCGGCGCACCGCCAACGCTGACGGCTGAGACTGCCCACCCGAAAACGCCTGATCCGATCAGGCGTTGTGCAGCACGCGCAACAGCAGGTTTTCCAACTGCTTGACCTCGGTCTGCGAAAACCCGCGCAGCAGGTGGTTCAGCACGTCGATGATCAGCGGCCGGATCTCCGGATACAGCGCGCGGCCCTGCTCGGTGAGCGACACCACCACCGAGCGGCGGTCCGCATCGCTGGGCGCGCGCTTGACGATGTTCTTCTTCTCCAGCCGATCGATCAGCCGCGTCATCGCGCCCGGATCGTAGTGCAGCAGGCGCGAGAGTTCGGCCGGCGTGGTGGCCAGGTCTTCGGCCAGGTAGATGACGACCGTCCATTGCGCGGCTGTCAAGTCCAGCGATGCCAGGGCACTGTCGATATGCGTCACCAACGCGTGTCGGACCCGGTGCACGAGCCGACCGATGTTGGTATCGCGGTCCATGGTGTCAAGCTGGTAGGCGCCTTCACTGGTGCTGGTGTCGGCGGCCTCAGGTGTCTGTACGTCGATGCTCATGGTCGTGCTCCCCGTTCTGCCGGTGATCCGGCTTGTAAGGCGCGCCGCGTTCCCGTAACGCTGGGCGTACTTCATTGCACACTAATCGTCGCTTGCCCAGGCCGTCAAGCCGGGATCGATACCAACGCCGATCGTCAAATCTCGTTGGATACCGCTGCAAAACGATTGCGGCTGCCAAGGGGCGAGGCGGTTCGTATCATGGTTGAAACGTCGACGCCGTGACCAACTTGCACCATGTGGCGCGGCGTGCTCGTCCTCCTCCATTTTCCTTTTTTGAATGCCATGAACCTCCACCTTCAGAACAAGCTCGCTCTCGTGACCGGCTCGACCAAGGGCATCGGTCATGCCATTGCTGTAGCACTGGCCGCCGAAGGCGCCCGCGTGATCGTCAACGGCCGCACCGAAGCGTCCGTGGGCGACGCGATTGCACGCCTGCGCACCGAGGTGCCCGACGCCCAGGTCGAGGGCTTTGCCGGTGACCTGTCCAATCCGGCCCAGGTCGATGCGCTGCTCGGCCGCTTTCCCAAGGTCGACATCCTCATCAACAACCTCGGCATCTTCGAGCCCAAGCCGTTCGAGGAAATCGACGACGCCGAGTGGCAGCACTTCTTCAACGTGAACGTGCTGAGCGGCGCGCGGCTGTCGCGCGCCTACCTGCCCGGTATGCGTGCACAGAACTGGGGACGCATCGTGTTCATCAGCAGCGAGAGCGGCGTGCAGATTCCGGTGGAGATGATCCACTACGGTGTCACGAAGACCGCGCTGCTGGGCCTCTCGCGTGGATTGGCAGAGCTGACGGCGGGCACGGCCATCACGGTGAATGCCGTGCTGCCGGGGCCGACGCGTTCCGAAGGCGTAGACGCGTTTGTCGAAAAGCTCTCGGGCGGGCAGAGCTTCGAAGCGTTCGAGAAAACCTTCTTCGAGACGGCGCGGCCGACCTCGCTCATCAAGCGCTTTGCCACCACGCAGGAAGTCGCCAACCTGGTTGCCTACGTGGCCAGCCCGCTGTCGTCGGCCACCACGGGCGCTGCGCTGCGTGTGGACGGCGGCGTGGTGAAGTCGGCGTTCTAGAACGTCGGCCCTAACGAACGCACCATTCCGGCGCGCGGCCCCGGCTTTTACGCTGGCCATGTCGCTGGTGCATGCCGGCGGGACCCGCCGGCAGCGCGTCTGTTCGCCCGTATCGTTGAGAATGCAGACCAGGCAGACCGCGCGTGTCCTCGCCCGTGCGTCGGCGGCATTCCTTCCACATCTTCGGAGTGATTGCCATGTCCCACTGCAAAGTCTACGGAACCAAACCTGATAACGGCCCGGGTCAACTGGCGGCCCAGGCCGCACGCGATCGCGTCAACCAAGCGCATGCCACCTGGGCTGTCACGCTGGCCTACGACAGCGGCTCGACAACTGCTGTCTACACGTCGGCTGTCGCCAGCGTCGACGACCTGGAGAAGGCGTTCGAAGCGGAATTCCCGCAGTACACGGTGGTCGGTTACTGAGCCGGGTTCCCGCCATGTGCCCCCAAGGGGCATCGCGGCGGGCATGCTCCGGCCCACAAACATTGCAATCGGATGGCCGCCCGGCACAATGCATGTCGGACAGACTTTTCGAGGACCGGGATGCAGGACAGGCAGGCAAAGGGCAGCAAGTTATCGTGGCGGTGGCCGGTGTGGCTGGGTGTCGTGGCGTTGGCGCTCGGCGTTGCGACCGTTCGTGCACAGCAGCCGACGACGTCCGCTTCGGCAGAGCCGCAGATCGCCTTCTACTACGGCCGCGATGTCCCCGTCGCTGAACTGCAAGCCTTCGACTGGGTCGTGCTGGAGCCGGCCACGGCCGGCAGCTTCGATCCGAAGCAGCCATCGCCCACGCTCTGGTTCGCTCGCGTCGACCTGACGCAGCAGACCGACGCAATGCGCACAAGCGCCTGGCCTGCCAACGTGATCGACCAGGTCTTTGCGCCGCTGCTCGCGCAGGGCTACGCGGGCTTCCTGCTGGATGGGCTGGACGCGCTCCAGCGCGGCGCGCCCGATGCCGCCAATGCCGTTGCGGCACTGGTCCAGGCGTTGCATGCACGTGCACCGCAGACCAGGCTGCTGGCCGGCGGCACGGCGTGGCTTGAGACGCTCGCGCCGCAGTTGTCCGGCGTGGTGACGGCCGGGCTGGTGCGCGAGCGCACCGGCGGGGAAGGCTTGCAAGAGGTGACCGATGCCGACCGCGCCGCACGCGTTGCCACGCTGCGCAAGATCGGTGCGCAGTACCGCATACCCGCCGTCGCACTCGATTACTGCCCCAACTACAACCGTACCTGTCTGCGTGAGACCGCCAATGTGGCGCGCGCTGCAGGCGTGACCAGCTACGCCACCACGCCCGGCGCCGACTTCATCGGCATCGGCCGGCTGGAAGTGATGCCGCGCCGTGTCCTGCTGGTCGAACCCCAGGAGCCCGGCACCAGCCGCAACACCGCGCCATCCGTGCTCTATCTGGCCATGCCCATCAACTATCTCGGCTATCGCACCGAATTTGCCGACGCCAACAAGCCGTTGCCGACCGTCACGCCCGACCGCTATGCCGGCGTCGTCACCTGGTTCGACGGCAACGCAACGCGACCGGGCACGTGGTCATCGTGGCTCAGGCGCACGATGGGCGCCGGTGTTCGCGTGGCGATGTTCAACCAGTTCGGGCTGAACATGGATGCCACCACGGCGCGGATGCTGGATCTACAGACCGTGCCCGGCACGCCGGCGGGGCCGCTTGACATCGTTTTGCGCGATCCCATGGTGGGCTTCGAGTTGCAGCCTCATCCCGACCGGCGCATGGCCGTGGGGGTAAAGGTCGACCCCAGCGTCGCGGGGGCGCAGTCGCTGCTGCGGCTCTCCGCCGGCAGTTACGCCTACGATGCGGCGGCCATCATGCCGTGGGGCGGTTATGTGCTGCAGCCGTTTGGCGTCTTCCGCATGCCCGATGTCGACCAGGCGCGCTGGGTGATCCAGCCGCTCGATTTTCTGCGCCGCGCGCTGCAACTGCCCGCAATGCCGGTGCCTGACACTACGACGGAAAACGGCCGCCGGCTGATGACCGTGCACATCGATGGCGACGGATTCGCCTCCCGCACTGAGTTTCCACCGAGCGAGTTCTCCGGCCAGGCATTGCTGCGCGAGATCCTCGATCGCTACAAGGTGCCGACCACCGTGTCGATCATCGAGGGCGAGGTGGCGGCCGACGGCGTGTACCCGAAGCTCACGCCGCAGCTCGAGCCGATCGCGCGCACCCTCTTTGCGCAGCCCTACGTGGAGCTGGCCAGCCATACGTTCTCGCACCCGTTCAACTGGCTGCGCACCACCAACCCGCCCGATCCGGCCTCCGCCGCCACGGCCGAAGGCACCGACACCGCCTTCTCGTTGAACATTCCGAATTACCGGTTCAGCTTCGATCGCGAGATCGCGGGTTCCATCCACTACATCAACACCAAGCTCGCCCCGCCAGGCAAGCAGGTAAAGGTGCTGCTGTGGAGCGGCAACGGCCAGGTGCCGCCGATTGCCGTGCAAAAGACCGTCGAGGCCGGTGTCCTGAACATGAACGGCGGCGACACCTACATCACGCGCTCCAACCCGAGCTGGACCGCCGTGGCGCCGCTGGGCGTGGACAAAGGCGATGGCCTGTTCCAGGTATTTGCGCCCGACCAGAACGAGAACATCTACACCAACCTCTGGCACGGCCCGTATTACGGTTTCTCGCGGGCCATCGAGACGTTCGAGCTGACCGAAAAGCCTTACCGCTTCAAGCCGATCGGCATCTACTACCACATGTATTCGGGCACCAAGCTGGCCTCGGTGACGGCTCTGCGGCAGGTGTACGACTGGGCGGTCGCGCAGCCGGTCATGCCGGTCTACGCGTCGGACTACATCCGCAAGGTGCTCGACTTCCGCACCATGGCGATTGCGCATGACGGCGACGCCTGGGTCGTGCGCGGCACGGGTGATCTACGCACCGTGCGCTGGTCCGGGCGCGGCGTACCGCGTCTTGCGGATGCACGCGACGTGGCGGGCTACACGGCGGGTCCGGGTGGCTCCTATATCCATCTGACGAGCGGCTCGGCACGCTTTGCGCTGGACAACGATGGGCCGACGCTGCCTTACGTGCGCGATGCCAGCGGCCGCCTGTCGAACTGGCGGCGCAGTGCGGATGGCCGCTCGCTGTCGGTCGATGTTGCCGGCTATACGCGACCGTTCATCCGCTTTGCCAATGCAACCCGTTGCCGGGCGACCGTGGACGGCCGTGACGTGGCCGCCTCGCACGGGGCTGACTGGCGCATCGAACTGGGGGCGGGCAACCCCGCCAGGCTCACGCCTCAGCACGTCGAGCTGACCTGCGACAGATGACGTCCGAGATTGCGGAACCCTGTCTGGCCTGCCAGACATAAGGAGCTGTAAAACGTTTGCGCTCAAGCTTTTCTGGGTTGATCCGTTGTTAACTTGACTGACGACCCCCAGGAAAAAAGCATGAGAGCGTCTGCGCCCCTTTCTGCGGTTTCACAACCTCCAACAAGCCTCGGTACTAGGCTGGCGGTGATTGGCCTGATCGCCCTGGTGCTCGTGTTCGGCATGTTTGCCCTGGCGAACTCGCAATCGAGCCTGCGCATGCTGGAGGCCAATACACAATCGGCCATGCATAACCAGGAGGCCGCCATGCGCGACATGATCGGCCTGTTCGACGGCACCATGCGCACGGAGGCCGACCGCTTCCTGACCGCTTTTGCCGACGCCGCGCCCGGGCCGTACAGCGTAGATCCGGCGCAGACCGTTGAAGTGGCCGGCAAGCCGACGCCCACGTTCAAGAGCGGTGACACGGTGCTGAACCTCAACTTCACCGTGCCGGACCAGTTCTTCGCGCGCACCGGCGGCACGATCGCCACCGTGTTTGCCCGGGCCGGCGACGATTTCGTGCGCGTGACCACTTCGCTCAAGAAGGAAAACGGCGAACGCGCGATCGGCACGCTGCTCGACCGCGCGCACCCGAGCTACAAAGCGCTGATGGCCGGCGAGCCGTTCCGCGGCTTGGCGTGGCTGTTTGGCGTGCCCTACATGAGCAAGTACGAGCCCGTGCGCGATGCGTCGGGCAAGGTCATCGGCGCGCTCTACGTAGGTGTGGACGTGCGCTCGGAACTGGCGCTGCTCAAGGACAAGATCCGCTCGCACGGCATCGGCAAGACGGGCGGCTATTTCGTCATCGACGGCAAGCCCGGCGCAGACCAGGGCAAGGTGCTGATCGACCATGCGCAAGACCGGGAGGGCAAGAACCTGCTCGACGCCAAGGACGCGGCCGGCCAGACCTGGGTGCGCGAGATGATCGCGCGCAAGGACGGCACGTTGCGCCACACGCTGGCCGACACGGAAGCTGGCACCGCGCGCGAGCGGCTGACCGTCTTTACGCAATACCCAGACTGGCAGCTCGTGATTGCCGGCACAGCTTACGTAGACGAACTCAACGCCGATCTGGTGGCCGCCCGCAACCGCTTCCTGCTGCTGGGTCTGGCACTCGGTGCGCTGCTCGCCGGCGGGCTGTACTGGATGCTGCGCCGTACTGTGAGCATGCCGCTGGCCGAGGTGGTGAATGTCGCCCAGCGTGTGGCTGCGGGTGATCTCACGCACCGCCTGCCCACCACGCGCCGCGATGAAATCGGCCAGGTCATGCGTGCTGTCAACGGCGTCGGCGACGGCCTTTCGGGCATCGTCGACAAGGTGCGCGCCAGTGCCTCCACCATCGCGTCGAGCACCGGCCAGATCGCCGCCGGCAACGCCGATCTTTCCGCACGCACCGAAGCGCAGGCCGGCAACCTCGAGCGCACCGCATCCAGCATCGAGCAACTGGCCGCCACCGTGCGCCAAAACGCCGAGAGTGCCCACCATGCGCACGACATGGTGCAATCCGCCAGCGAGGCGGCCAATGCCGGCGGGCAGACCGTGGAGCGGCTGGTCGGCACCATGTCGGGCATCCATGCCACGGCGCAGAAGATTGCCGACATCACCGGCATCATCGACGGCATCGCGTTCCAGACGAACATCTTGGCGCTCAACGCCGCCGTGGAAGCCGCCCGCGCAGGCGAACAGGGCCGCGGCTTCGCTGTCGTCGCCGGCGAGGTGCGCAGCCTCGCCCAGCGCAGTGCAGCCGCCGCCAAGGAGATCAAGGAACTGATCAGTCGCTCGGTCGAAGAAGTACAGGCCGGCAACGAAGCCGCCCGCGGCGCCGGTGACGCCATGCAGGACATCGTGACGCGCGTGGAGCGCATCGCCGGCCTGATGGGCGAGATCAGCCACGCGTCGCGCGAGCAGTCGCAAGGCATCGAAGAGGTCAACCACGCGGTCACGTCGATGGACGAGGTGACGCAGCAGAACGCCGCGCTGGTCGAGGAAGCGGCTGCTGCGGCCGAAAGCCTGCGCCAACAAGCCCAGGAACTGCGCGGCGCGGTGGACGTGTTCCGGCTCGCCTGAAGCGGCAAGATGTCATGAACTAATGATGTGGTGTAGCAATCGGTACAAGGATTGACTGGCAATCGTGCAAACTTGTACCGCGCGGAACCTGATCCGCACCGGTGACTCGCAACATGGAACCCCGCTCAGTCACCGCCCGCCATGTCCGCCACAGAACCAACCTTCCATTCGGTCGTTGCCATCGACGACCACCCGATCGTCCTCGAATCCATTCAAGCCTTGCTTGCCGGATCGCCGCATCTCCAGCTTGTCGCCACAGCGGCCGATGGCGCGCAGGGGCTGCAGTTGATCCGCTCCGCGCGCCCTAAGCTCGCCATCGTTGATATCAATCTGCCAAATCTGGACGGGCTGGAACTCGTGCGTCGCGTGCGCGCGCAGCGCCGCGATATTGGCCTAGTCGTCACGTCTGCCCAGACCACCGGCAACGAGGCACGGCTCGCTTTCCTGGCGGGCGCCAACGCCTACGTGCCGAAATCGGAAGCGACCTCTGTGCTGACGGCGGCACTGTTGCTGGCGGCACGCGGCTATCTCTCGTTTCCCGCCTCTGCGATGGGGCCATCGGAAGGCGCTGGGCTTGCCACGCTTACCCAGCGCGAAATGCGTGTGAACCAACTGCTGGCCGAAGGCCATCGGAACACAGAGATCGCCAAGCGCCTCGGCATTTCGCCCAAGACGGTGTCCACGTTCAAGCATCGCATCTTGAGGAAGGTCGGACTTCCCGCCTGACCCATCGGCGCAATTGACAGGCAAAAAAAGAGACCGCTGTTTAGGGCGGTCTCTTAAAGTCGATGTGAAGCTGTGAAACTGTCATTCAAGCTTCGGGCCGAATCATAATCGAAAAGCCGCGCGTGCTAGTACTTTAATTTTTATCATCGATTGGATGATTTTTCTGATGCAATGGATTACGTCGCGTAAGCCTTGGGATTGCCTTCTGGTAAGCCATGCTTACGGTTCTCGCACTGTGATGGCAAAGTGTTGATTCATATGATTAATTTCGCTGCAAATGCTTGGGTTTCATATTTACCACAGGCTGTTTTTGAAATTGGTGAAGATGAGAAACCGGAATACATAATGGCCGCCGATCGCAAATCCTCGCGATAGTATTTTTCAAGGAAGACGATATGAAGATCAAGCTGTTTGCGGCCGCTGCTGCCGCCCTGGTTTCGGCGGGCGCCTTCGCTCAATCGAGCGTAACGATGTACGGCGTGGTTGACGCTGGCGTTGAGTGGGTCAACAAGGCGCCGAATGCTGCTCGCACGGAAGGCAACTCCCGCGTCGGCATGCAGTCGGGCAACATGTCCGGCTCGCGTTGGGGTCTGCGCGGCGTTGAAGACCTGGGCGGTGGCCTGAAGGGCGTCTTCAACCTGGAAAGCGGCTTCGCCATCGACGACGGCCGTTCGGCGCAAGGTAACCGCCTGTTCGGTCGCGCTGCCTACGTCGGACTGCAGGGCCAGTGGGGCCAACTGACCTTGGGCCGCCAGCAGAACCTGCTGTACGACTTCGCGCTGCAATACGACCCGATGGCGATCGCCTCGCGCTATTCAATCGCTTCGCAAGATGCCTACTTGGCTGGCCGTGCTGATAACGCAGTCAAGTACGTCGGTACCTTCGGCGGCCTGACGGCATCGGCGCTATACGCGTTCAATCGTGACGGCAACGAGCAAGCCGGCATGACGAAATTGGGCCGTGAGTGGAGCGCCGGCCTGAACTATGCCACCGGCCCGTTCGCGGTCGGTGCGGTGTATGACCAGTCGAATGGCGCTAGCAATGCCTTCTTCACCAACGGTTTCATGGCGGACCTGAAGGAGCAGCGTGCCACCATCGGTGGAACCTACGCTGTCGGCCCTGCCAAGTTTTATGCAGGCTACCGCTGGTACAAGATGAGCCATGACCTGGGCTCGACCGGTGTCAATGGCGACCTGCGTTCGAACCTGTACTGGCTTGGCGCCGGCTATCAAGCGACGCCCGCGCTGACGCTGACCGGTACCGCCTACTACCAGACATTCAAGAACGGCGAATTGCTGGGTGCTCTGGCGAGCAACGATGCGAATACCAACGTCGGCAATCCTTGGCTGTTCGTGGTCGGGGCTGACTATGCCTTGTCCAAGCGCACCGATGCGTACATGAACGTGGCCTATGCCAAGAACAGCCGCAGCTCGATTCTGGGCGTCGCGGGCATCAATGGCACCTCGTCGAATCTTTCGACGCTGCAATCGAACCAGAACCAAGTGTTCGATGGCAACCAACTGGGCGCCGTGGTCGGTATCCGCCACAAGTTCTAATCGGCATTCTGTCGGCTAGATATAAAAAACCCGGGCTTCAACCCGGGTTTTTTGTTGGCGCCTCCTTCGTGCGGGCGATCTAGTGCAGCATCACGCGCCGCACCACGGCCACCAGGGGGGGGCGGATCGAGCGCTCGAACCCCGGGCGCAGGTGCAGCGGCTTGAGCAGCATCTTGGCGGCCATGTCGAGCGGCAGATAGGAGCGCACCAGCGCGCTGACGCGCGAGTTCAGGGCGCGCACATCGGCGTCAGGCACATCTTCCTGGCCGCGCTCGATGCGCAGCACATTGCGCAGCGCGATCATCGAATCTTCATTCTTGATTTCACGCAGGCGCGAGGCGAGCGCCCTGAGCACGCGCGCGCGCCCCACCCCCTCGCTTGCGTTGCACTCGTTGAAGAATCGCAGGAAGTGTTTGTAATGCCGGACTTCATCGGCCGAAATGCGGCTGGCGAGGTCGCGCAGCACGGGTTCATCGGCGTCGGCCGCCGCCTGTGCGATGGCGCGATAGAAGGTTGCCGTGCCCATTTCGACAACGCAGCGCGCGACCATTTCCAACGCCTGCGTGGGCTCGAACTGGTCGACGGAACAGGTGACCGAGTATTCCTCGAAGAAGCGGGCGTAGCCGCGCTCCCAGTCGAACTCGGGCCACACCGCTTCAACGTAGCGGCGCAAGGCGCGGCCGTGCTGCAGCTCTTCGCGTTCCCAATGATGGGTCAGCCAGTGTGCGGTTTCGGGGCGATCGGCGTAGTACTGAGCGAGGTTGCCGGCGTAGAGATCCGAGCCGCTCTCGACAAACGAGGCACTCGTAACCAGGTAGAACAGCGTGCGGTTTTCTCGCACGCGGGCAACGTCGATGCTGTCGTAGCCGATCTCTTGGATCGACCACGGCATGCGCTCGCTCGCAGATGACGTTTCCAGATGAACCTGTGACAAGGCGTTTCCTCCGTCGGCAATCTCGCAAAAAGCGGGCCGTCATCCTATGAGAATGAAACATCACGTCCCATGTTTCAAGACAGATGTGCGCTTGCAAAGGTTCCGAAAAGCAATCTTCTGTCCACAAAGTGGCGAAGGCGTCATGACAATTGCGTCATCTCGGGACGCGACGCAGCGTTAGGCACGCTCAGGAAGCGTGCGCGTCCATCAGCATCCGCAAAGCTGCCGCGTCGACGATTTCGACCGTCCGGTAATGGCAGCGGATCCAACCTGCGCGCTGCCACGCCTGCAGGTATTTGGAAATCGTCTGCCGCGAGCGGGCCAGCATGCGGCCCAGCTCTTCATTGCTGGCCGCCACAGTGCGGCCGTCGCCCGAGCGGGCGAGCTGCAGCAGACGCTGGGCGAGGCGCGCATCGGCAGGCATTTCGCTGGCGTGCTCGAACTCGTCGAAGATCAGGCGGATGCGCTGGCAGAGTTGCTGCATCAGCGCCCACATGCCGGCCGGGTAGGCCGAAACCACCCGTGCAAACGCCGCGCTGCCCAGCAGGATGAGCGTGGTCGGCCCCTGCGCGTGGGCGCTGTGCGTGCGGCCGCCGCCGTCGATGAGCGCGATCTCGCCAAACCATTCACCCGCGCGCAACATGCCGTAGACCAGTTCGCTGCCGCCGTCCGTCGTCCGGCTGATGCGCACGCGGCCGCGCAGGATCAAAAACATGCCCTGCGCCGGGCCTCCGTGCGGGTGGATGCATTCGCCGTCGGGGTAGGTAATCAGGCGTGCGCTGGGCGCGATCTCGGCCAGCAGGTCGGCAGGGGCTTCGCGCAGCCAACCCTGCGCGAGCTGCGCGGGTGCGGGTGCCGGGGCGGTATGGGAGGCGTCTGCGGGCATGGCGGCAGGATGCGGCGAGGGCGGTCCGATCATTGTCAAACGCTTGACAGTCTGCACGCAAGCGCCGGGCAGAGAATGGTCCGCTAGCCGCGCACCCAGCCATTCAAGAACTACGACGCGGCACCGACGCGACCATTCCGGCGACGAAGGAGACACCCCAATGACTGATCCGCAACATACCGCCCCTCGCGCGACGTTCTCTCACATGGAGCACGGCACGCGCGAGGACTGGGCCGCCATCTCGGCGGAATTCATGCCGTTTGCCCGCGCTTTGCCCGACCGCGTGCTTGCGCACCTGAAGCTGCTCGACGGCGATTGCGGGGGCTTCCCGATCGATCGTCTCGCGCACTCACTGCAGACCGCGACACTCGCCCACCGCGACGGACGTGACGAGGAATACGTGGTCTGCGCGCTTCTGCACGACATTGGCGACACGCTGGGCAGCTTCAACCACCCGGACATCGCTACGGCGATCCTCAAGCCGTTCGTGAGCCCGGAAAACCTGTGGATGGTCGAGAAGCACGGCATCTTCCAGGGCTACTACTTCTTCCACCACCTGGGGCTCGACCGCAACCTGCGCGAGCAGTACCGCAGCCAGCCCGAGCTGTTCGAGCGCACGGCCGAGTTCTGCGCCAAGTACGACGCCGCGGCCTTCATGCCCGACTACGACAACCTGCCGCTCTCGTTCTTCGAGCCGATGGTGCGACGCGTGCTGGCCAAGCCGCGCAACTCCATCTACGTGAAGGAAGGCGAAAGCGAACTGTCGCAGCCAAAAGCCGCGGCAGCTTGATCGGCCGGCCTAAGCCTGCACCACATTGACGGGTGCGCCTGCCGCCCACGCCGCCACGTTGGCGAGCGTGGTGTCGGCAATGCCCGCCAGCGCCTCGCGCGTGAAAAACGCCTGATGCGCGGTGACGATGACGTTGGGAAAGCTCAGCAGGCGCGCCAGCACGTCGTCCTGCAGCACGTCCGCCGAGCGGTCCTCGAAGAACAGATCGGCCTCTTCTTCGTAGACGTCCAGCCCGAGATGACCGAGCTGGCCGCTCTTGAGCGCGTCGATCAGGGCCGGGCTGTCGACCAGGCCGCCGCGGCTCGTGTTGATGAGCATGGCGCCCGGCTTCATGCTGGCGAGCGCGCTGGCGTCGATCAGATGGTGTGTGTCAGCGTTGAGCGGGCAGTGCAGGCTGACGATATCGGCCCGCGCCAGCAATTCCGGCAGCGGCACGTAGCGCGCGCCCAGCGCCGCCAGCGAAGCCTGCGGAAACGGATCGAATGCCAGCAACTGGCAGCCAAAGCCCGCCATGATGCGGGCGAACACCTGGCCGATCTGCCCCGTGCCGACGACACCGACGGTCTTGCCCGCCAGGTCGAAGCCCAGCAAACCATCCAGTGAAAAATCGCCTTCGCGCGTGCGATTGCAGGCGCGGTGCAGCCGCCGGTTGAGCGTGAGGATCATGCCGACCGCATGCTCGGCCACCGCGTGGGGCGAATACGCTGGCACGCGCACCACCGTCAGCCCCAGGCGTTGTGCGGCCGGCAGATCGACGTGGTTGAAACCGGCCGAGCGCAGCGCGATCAGGCGCGTGCCGGCCGCCGCCAACGCCTCCAGCACTTCCGCATCGAGGCAATCATTCACGAACGGACATACCACTTCAAAGCCGGACGCGAGGGACGCCGTCTGCGCTTCAAGGTGCGCGCGTTGGAAGACGAGGTCGAAGCTGTAGCCGCCGCGTGCAAGTGAGGCGCGGAAGCTGTCTTCGTCGTAACGGTGGCTGCTGAAAAAAAGAATGCGCATGGTGGCGGCTCGGGCGCGTCGGCGCGCCAGGGAAGGTGGGCAACGGCATTAGCTTACTCTGGCACCATCCCGGGTTTGCGCGGCGCTGGCGGCAGGCTGTTAGCATGCCGGCATCTTCAGTGTTTTCCAGCGAGCCGTTGCTTTGCCTGCCACTCCCTCCTTTCTCTGGCACGACTACGAAACGTTCGGTGCCGTGCCGCGCCGTGATCGCCCCGCGCAGTTTGCCGGCATCCGCACCGATGCCGAGCTGAACGAAATCGGCGAGCCGGTCGAACTGTTCTGCCAGCCTTCCAACGACTGGCTGCCCGATCCGGTATCGTGCCTCATCACCGGCATCACGCCGCAGCAATGCGCCCGGCAAGGCATTCCGGAATACCGTTTCGCCCAGGCTATCGAGCGCGAACTCGGCACGCCCGGCACCATCGGCGTCGGCTACAACACCATCCGCTTCGACGATGAGGTGACGCGCCACCTGTTCTGGCGCAACCTGATCGACCCGTATGCTCGCGAGTGGCAGAACGAATGTGGGCGCTGGGATCTGCTCGACGTGGTGCGCACCACCTGGGCGCTGCGCCCGGAAGGCATTCAATGGCCGACCCACGAAGACGGCAGGCCCAGCTTCAAGCTGGAGCATCTGTCCAAGGCCAACGGCCTGGTGCACGAGGCCGCGCACGATGCGGTGTCCGACGTGCGCGCGACGATCGCGCTGGCGCGTCTGATTCGCAACGCGCAGCCGCGCCTGTTCGATTTCTGCCTGGCGCTGCGCAAGAAAGACCGCGTGGCGGCGGAGATTGGCGATGCGCCCCGCCCGTTGCTGCACATCTCCGGGATGTACGGCGTGGAGCGTGGCTGCATGGCCGTGGTGTGGCCGCTAGGAGGGCACCCGACCAACAAGAACGAACTGATCGTGTGGGACCTGGCGTTCGACCCGTCCGAGCTGTTCGACATGGACGTCGCCACGATCCGCGAGCGCATGTTCACGCGCGCAGCCGATCTGGCCGAAGGCACCACGCGACTGCCGATCAAGTCGATCCACATCAACAAGTCGCCCATCGTCATCAGCAACATGAAGACGCTGCAGCCCGGGCAGGCAGAACGCTGGGGCATCGACTTCGCCACGATCGAACGCCACGCCGCCATCGCCCAGGGCGCGCCCGACATGCGCGAAACATGGCGCCAGGTGTACGCCCGCGAGTTGGAGCCGATTGAAGACGTCGACCAGAACCTCTACGGCGGATTCGTCGGCAACGAGGATCGCCGCCTGCTCAACGAGCTGCGCACGCTCAGCGGCGAACAGCTCGCGCGCCTGCATGCGGAGTTTGCCGACGCACGCCTGCCGGAGCTGCTGTTCCGCTATCGCGCACGCAACTTTCCCGATACGTTGAACGAAGAGGAATACGAACTGTGGGAACAGCTTCGCGCCGAGCGGTTGTTCGAAGGCCGCGATGGCTACATGACCTTTGAGACCTTCGGCGAGCGGCTTCAGCAATTGGGCGCGGAAGCCGAGGAGAACGGCGACACGCGCGCGCAGACCATCCTGCAGGATCTGTACGACTACGCGCAGCAGATCGTGCCCGGCTGACGTAGCGGGGGCGCACCAAGAAAAACGGAGGCAGAAGCCTCCGTTTTTTATTGGCGATGCCGAACGCTTAGCGCCGATCAGGCCGCCTGCTGTGCCGCCGCCGGATCACGCCACTGTGCCAGCAGCTTGTTCCAGCGGATGCGCGCCGCAGCCAGGTTGGCCTCCTTCACATGGCCGAAGCCGCGGATGTCCTCCGGCAGGCGGGCCAGTTCCACGGCTTGCGCCAGCTTCTGCGCCGTCAGGCCTTTCGCCAGTTCATCGACCAGCGCGCGGTATTCGCCGATCAGCGCGCGCTCGGTGCGGCGTTCTTCGGTCTTGCCGAAGATGTCGAACGCCGTGCCGCGCAGGCCCTTGAGCTTGGCGAGCACCTTGAAGATGCGCATCGTGTTCGGACCGAAGCGTTGCTTGACCAGGTGGCCCTTCTCGTCACGCTTGGCCGTCATGGGTGGCGCGAGCCAGAAGTTGAGCTGGTAGTCGCGGCCGGGTTCGCCTTCGAACTGGGCGCGCAGCTTGTCGAGGAAGGCCGGATCGGTGTACAGGCGGGCGACTTCGTATTCGTCCTTGTACGCCATCAGCTTCGACAGGTTGCGCACCACCGCTTCCGTGAGCGCCAGGGGTTGGCCGGCCCCCACCACGGCGGCCTCTGCTGCACGCACGCGCTCGACCACCGCGCGGAATTCAGCGGCATATGCAGCATTCTGGTAGGCGGTCAGCAGATCGACGCGGCGGGCGATCAGCGTGTCGAGCGAGGGCAGGGCGATGACGTCGGCCTTGGCACGCGGTGCGTCGCCGGCGAGCTTGAGCACCGCCTCGCGGTCTTGCGCGAGGTGGCGGCCCCATTCGAACGCGGTCTTGTTCTTCTCGACGGCCACGCCGTTGAGTTCGATCGCGCGGATGAGCGCGTCGTGCGTCAGCGGAACCCAGCCTTTTTGCCACGCAAAGCCGAGCACCAGCGGGTTGGTGAAGATGGCGTCGCCCAGCAGGCGCACGGCCAGCGTGTTGGCGTCTTCAAACGCGCAGGCGTCGCCGACGGCAGCGCGGATGTCCGCCTCTGCCGAGCTGCCCGGGAAGCGCCAGTTCGGGTTCTTGATGAAGTCGGCCGTGGGTGATGCCGTGCTGTTGATGATGGCGCGCGTCTGACCGTGCTGCACCTTCGACAGCACTTCATCCGACGCCGAGACAATCGCGTCGCAGCCGATCACGAGGTCCGCCTCGCCCATGGCGATGCGCGTGGCGTGGATTGAATCGGGGCGCTCGCCAATCTGCACGTGCGAGAGCACCGCGCCGCCTTTCTGCGCCAGGCCCGCCATGTCGAGCACGGTCACGCCCTTGCCTTCGATGTGCGCGGCCATGCCGAGCAGGCCGCCGATCGTCACCACGCCCGTGCCGCCGACACCGGTCACCAGCACGCCGTACGCGCGCTGGATGGCGGGCAGCTCAGGATGCGGCAGCAGCGGCAAGCCTTCCATCGACACGCCGTGCGACTCCGGCTTGCGCACCTGCGCGCCCTCGGCCGTCACGAAGCTCGGGCAGAAGCCGTTCACGCACGAGAAATCCTTGTTGCACGACGACTGGTTGATCTTGCGCTTCGTGCCCAGCTCCGTTTCCAGCGGCTCGACCGACAGGCAGTTCGACTTGACCGAGCAATCGCCGCAGCCTTCGCACACGGCGTCGTTGATGAACGCGCGGCGGGCCGGATCAACCATCGTGCCGCGCTTGCGGCGGCGGCGCTTTTCCGTCGCGCAGGTCTGGTCGTAGATCAACACGCTGGTGCCCTGCACCTCGCGCAGCTCGCGCTGAATGGCGTCAAGGCGATCACGGTGGTGCACCGTTACGCCTTCGGGCAGCTTGATGGCGGCGTTGTACTTCTCCGGCTCGTCCGTGACGATGACGATGCGCGACGTGCCTTCGGCGTAGACCTGCGCGGCAATCTGCGGCACCGACAGCGGGCCGTCGACCGGCTGGCCGCCCGTCATGGCCACGGCGTCGTTGTAGAGGATCTTGTAGGTGATGTTCACCTTGGCCGCGATGGAGGCACGAATCGCCAGCAGGCCCGAGTGGTAATACGTGCCGTCGCCGAGGTTGGCGAACACGTGCTGGTCGCCCGAAAACGGCATCTGACCGATCCACGCCACGCCTTCGCCGCCCATCTGGCTGAAGGTGTCGGTGCGGCGATCCATCCACACGGTCATGTAGTGGCAGCCGATGCCGGCCAGCGCGCGCGAGCCTTCCGGCACGTTGGTCGACGTGTTGTGCGGGCAGCCCGAGCAGAACCACGGCTTGCGCTCGGCGGTAATGCGCGGCTTGGCGAGCGCTTTTTCTTTGGCGTCGATGATGGCGATGCGCGAGGCAATGCGTGCGCGCACGTCCGACGGCAGCTCGAACTTTTCCAGGCGCGTGGCGATGGCGCGCGCGATGAGCGCGGGCGACAGTTCGTAATGCGCCGGCAGCAGCCAGTTGGCCATCGGCACCGACCATTCGCCGCCGGCATTGTCTTTTTCGTCAAACTTTCCGTACACGCGCGGACGCACGTCGTCGCGGTAGTTGTACAGCTCTTCCTTCAGTTGGTATTCCAGGATCTGGCGCTTCTCTTCCACCACCAGGATCTCTTGCAGGCCCTCGGCAAAGGCACGCGCGCCATGTGCTTCCAGCGGCCATACACAGCCGACCTTGTACAGGCGGATGCCGATGCGGCGGCAGGTGTCGTCATCGAGGCCGAGGTCGACCAGCGCCTGGCGAACGTCCAGGTACGCCTTGCCGGCGGTCATGATGCCGAAGCGCGCCTGCGGCGAATCGAGCACCACGCGGTCCAGCTTGTTGGCCCGCACGTACGACAGACCGGCGTACCACTTGTAGTCGAGCAGCCGCGCTTCCTGCACCAGCGGCGGATCGGGCCAGCGGATGTTCAGCCCGCCCTGCGGCATGACGAAATCCTCGGGCAGGATGATCTGCGCACGGTGTGGATCGACATCCACCGACGCCGACGATTCCACCACGTCCGTCACGCACTTCATCGAGACCCACAGGCCTGAGTAGCGGCTCATCGCCCAGCCGTGCAGGCCGTAGTCGAGGTATTCCTGCACGTTCGACGGATACAGCACCGGAATGCCGGCCGCCTTGAAGACGTGCTCGGACTGGTGCGCCAGCGTCGACGACTTGGCCGCGTGGTCATCGCCTGCCAGTACCAGCACGCCGCCATGCGCGGACGAGCCCGCCGAGTTGGCGTGCTTGAACACGTCGATCGTGCGGTCCACGCCCGGCCCCTTGCCGTACCACATGCCGAACACGCCGCTGAACTTGGCGCTCGGATACAGATTGACCTGCTGCGAGCCCCAGACCGCCGTGGCGGCCAGGTCTTCGTTGAGCCCCGCCTGGAAGACGATGTTGTGCCCGGCCAGATGCTTCTTGGCCTTCCACAAGGCCTGGTCCAGCGCCCCCAGCGGCGAGCCGCGGTAGCCGGAGATGAAGCCCGCCGTGTTCAGCCCAGCGGCGCGGTCGCGCTCCTGCTGCAGCATCGGCAGACGCACCAGTGCCTGCGTGCCGCTGATGTAGATGCGGCCACGCTCGAGCGTGTACTTGTCGTCCAGGGAAACAGTTTCGAGCGCGCGGCGTAGCGCGTCGTTCAGAGGGGCATTCATGCGTGCTCCGTGTGGGTGTGCCGGGATCACCGACAGCAGGTCTCTTTTGGTGCCGCCTGCGCCGCTTCTTGTGGAAACTGGCAGACAGCCATAGGTCGAGGCATCGTAGCATCGCGTGACATTCGGAACACCGTGCAACGCAGCAAGAATGGGGGCGGGTTTTCCCTTGGTTGTGGTGCCTGATGCACGTGTGCACGTCGTCGGGAGACGGGGTCGCACCGGTTGTGCGGTGCATGCAACGTTTGCGGCAAAGCCATGCAGCGCACGGCTGCACTGGCGAGTCAGCGCCTCACGCTTTCGATGACGTCCCGCATGCGCTTCACCAATCCGTCCATCGCTTCGGCCGGCACGTTGCCGTAACCCATCACGAGGCCGTTGTATTGCGCCGTCAGCGTGCCCGGCAGGCAGAAGCGCGACAGCGGCCGCAACACCATTCCGTGCGCACGGGCGGCCCGGCTGACTTCGGTGTCGGGCACCGGGGCGTCGAGCCGGGCGGAAAGATGCATGCCGCCCGCGCCGCCTGATACGGTGACGATGCCATCAAGGTGGCGCTCGATCGCGGCCTGCAGCGCATCGCGGCGCTCGCCATAGAGGCGACGCATGCGCCTAAGGTGCCGCGTGAAATGTCCTGCCTCGATGAACTCTGCCAGCGCCAGCTGCTCAGCCACGCGCCCGCGCAGCATCAGCGCACCGGCCGTCTTCTTCAGAGCGGGTACCAGCGCAGGCGGCACCACCATATAGCCGAGGCGCAGTGCCGGGAACAGCATCTTGCTGAACGTGCCGAGGTAGATGACCGGCGCATTCTCAGTCAGGCCCTGCACGGCGGATAGCGGCGCACCCGTGTGGCGGAACTCGCTGTCGTAGTCGTCTTCGATGATCCATGCGCCAGCTGCGCGTGCGTGCTGAATGAGCGAGAGACGGCGCTCCAGGCTCATCACCGCGCCGAGCGGATATTGGTGCGACGGCGTGATGTAGATGAGCCGGGGCGGCGTGTCGCGCCAGTCTTCTTCGCGCGGGGCGAGACCGTCCACATCGACGCTGATCGGCATCAATCGCATGTCTGCGGCCTGCAAGGCGGCGCGGGCGCCGTAATAACCGGGGTTTTCGATCCACGCGGTGTCGCCTGCATCGGCCAGCGCGCGCGCACATGTCGAGGCTGTTCTGCGTGCCGTCGGTGATGAAAACCTGCGTCGCGTCGCAGCGCACGCCGCGCGAAACGCGCAGGTATTCCGCCACGGCTTGCCGCAGCGCCACGTTGCCTTCGACCGGGCCGTAGCCCATCTGCCCCGGACCGATGCGGCGCCACCCGCGCTCCATGCAGCGGCGCCATTGCGCGAGCGGGAACTCATCCAGCGCGGGCGTACCGGGCAGGAAGGGCAGCAGGTCGTCCATGCCGCCGCGCGGGCGTTCGAGGTCTTTCACTCGGCACGAGAGCTCGGGCGCGGCTTCGGGCGCTGGCGTGGGCGTCTGCTGCAGGCCAACGCGCGCCACCACCGTGCCTTGCCGTCGGCTGAGCACCAAGCCCTCCGCGGCGAGTTGCTCGTAGGCGTAGAGCACTGAGTTGCGCGCAATGCCCAGCTCTTCGGCCAGCGTGCGCGATGGCGCCAGGCGCGTACCTTCCTCGATCTGTCCGCTCAGGATGGCGGTACGCAGGCACGCATACAGCCGTTGCTGCTGCGAAGTGCGCGTTCCACCTTCGCCGTGCATCGATGTGCGTTCGTAGTTCGACAGCAGGACCCCGTAATCCATCGTGGCTCCAGGAATTCTGGCTTTTGTGGGTCTATGCATGGTGCCACGGTTTTTTTACCGTCGGCCTATCGATTGACGATCCGGAGCCCCACATGTCCACCACAGAGCCCACATCGCCCACCGCACGGACCCGCGTGCGCCGCGTCGCGCACCGCGGCCACTACGACCGCACCACGCTGCATGCCATCCTTGACGAGGCCTACGTCTGCCACATCGCCTTCGCCGACGAGCATGGCGTGCATTGCATCCCCACCGCGTGCTGGCGCGAGGGCGGTCATCTCTACATCCACGGTTCCAACGGCAGCCGCATGCTCAGGTTGGCAGGTAGCGGCGCGCAGGTCTGCGTGACCGTCACGCACCTCGATGGCCTGGTGCTGGCGCGCTCGGCGTTCAACCATTCGATGAACTATCGGTCGGCCGTTATCTATGGCGCGTTCGAAATCGTGCCGGATTCGCAGAAGCCTGCGGTGCTCGATACGTTCATGGAAGTGCTCGCGCCTGGCCGTTCGCAGCAGGCACGGCCGGGCAATGCCAAGGAACTGGCCGCCACGACCGTGCTGCGGATTCCGCTGGATGAGGCGGCGTGCAAAGTGCGCACGGGCGGGCCGAAGGATGATGCTGAAGACCTTGAGTTGCCTGTGTGGGCTGGGGTGCTTCCGATGGCGCTGTTGCCGTTGCCGCCGGTGGTGCAGGCCGCGCCTGCGGGTACACCTGACTATGTGCGGGAGTGGAGGGATAGTGCGCGGGTGCCGGTGGGGGATGTGGTGATGTCGTGATGTCGTTAGGGGGCGGGGTAGTCGTTGGTTTTGGTTTTGGTTTGGTCTTG
>NZ_JASATD010000025.1:0-55642 GCF_038440115.1 Ralstonia sp. OTU4908
AAGCGGCACATAGTAGCCGCCTAGCACGCGTGTGGGGTATGTTCTCACGTCAGCGAGGCTATCGTCCAGGCGTTGCTTGGCTTGGCGCAACAGCTGTATCCGAATGCCGATTTGGGCGACGACATTGGTGGTAAAAAGATTCTGTGCGGTGGGTTCGCGGGTGCTTGAGTTCAGCGCTGCATAGGCGCGCTGATAGTCCCGTTCTGCTTCAGAGAGATTGGCTGACAATTCTGCTGATTCCGCTTTCATGCGGTTCACTGCAGGAGCGTATACCTTGTCGTGCTGTGTCGCGAGCGCATTGAAAGCGGTCTCCAGTGCTTTGAATGCTTGCTCTCGCGAAGATCCTGATACTTGAATGTTGATCAGGTCAGGGCCTTTGGCCGGTGTAGCGCGCAGCGAATCGAAGATCAATGCAGAGTCTTCGTTCTCTGACTCCGGTGCAGGCAAACCCAGATTCTTGAGTATCTCTGAGCGGAACGTTGGCGTGTTGCAGCGATCGGTCAACGTTGACTGCGACTCAATCAGCTTGCCATCGGCGGCGCCGCTCGGGTTCGCCACTTGGCCGATCTGAACGGTCATCCTGCCAGTCCACTTAGGGTGCTGAAAAGAGAACAGTGCCACCGCAATGACTGCACCCACCGCAGTGGTCAGCAGGATCACCTTGGCAGATTTCGCAACGAATGACTGGAGCGCCATCGATGATAGGCTTGTGGGTGCACTTTCGCGAGGATTCGACATCAGGGAAACTAAGGGGCTAAATGTGTTTCGAGCTGTCAATTGTAACTTGAATTGCAGCCGGTTCCTGGCTTGTGCGTAAAGGACTGGCGAGGGCCGCCAGGATGGTTTTTCGCTGTATCCAGGGGGTGTGGTTGTGTAGGAGCGGGGGCGCTGTGTGGAACTGCCCCCATGATGCGGTCCTTCAACGTTTACAATTTAGGACTGTTCTTTTTTCGTATGGACCGACGCATGCGCAGCATCAACCCCACCATCTTCAAAGCCTACGACATCCGCGGCATCGTCGGAAAAACCGTCGATGCGGAAACCGCACGCCTCATCGGCCGCGCTTTTGGCTCCGCAGCACGCGCCAAGGGCGAATCCGCCGTCGTCATCGGTCGCGATGGCCGCTTGTCTGGCCCGGAACTGCTCGCAGCGCTGGCAGACGGCCTGCGCGCGAGCGGCGTCGATGTGATCGATTTGGGTCTTGTGGCCACGCCGATGGTCTACTTTGGCACAAACATCGAGCTGGCTGGCCGTCGCGCCACGTCGGGCGTGATGGTCACGGGCAGCCACAATCCGCCCGACTACAACGGCTTCAAGATGGTGCTGGCGGGCCAGGCCATCTATGGCGATCAAATCCAGGCGCTGCGCACGCGCATCGAGCAAAGCGATTTCACTGAGGGCTCAGGCGATTACGTCCAGGTGGACATCCGCCAACAGTACATCGACCGAATCGTCTCGGACGTCAAGCTGAGCCGCCCGATGAAGATTGCCGTGGACTGCGGCAACGGTGTGGCAGGCGCCTTTGCGCCGGAGCTGTTCCGCGCGATGGGCTGCGAGGTGACGGAGTTGTTCTGCGAGGTGGATGGCCACTTCCCGAACCACCATCCGGACCCGGCCCACGTCGAGAACCTGCAGGACCTGGTGCGCACGCTGCAGACCACGGATTGCGAACTCGGCCTCGCGTTCGACGGCGACGGCGACCGCCTGGGCGTGGTGACCAAGGACGGCCAGGTCATCTTCCCCGACCGCCAGTTGATGCTGTTCGCGCAGGAAGTTCTGTCGCGCAACCCGGGCGGCGAAATCATCTTCGATGTGAAGTGCACAGGCAAGTTGGCCCCGTTCATTCGTGAGCACGGCGGCAAGGCCACGATGTGGAAGACGGGCCATTCGCTCGTCAAGGCCAAGCTGAAGGAAACGGGCGCTCCGCTGGCCGGCGAGATGAGCGGCCACATTTTCTTCAAGGATCGCTGGTACGGTTTCGATGACGGTCTTTATACGGGCGCCCGCCTGCTGGAGATCGTCTCGCGCCTGACAGATCCGAGCGCCACGCTGAATGCGCTGCCGAACTCGCACTGCACGCCCGAGCTGCAACTGAAGTGTGCGGAGGGCGAATCGTTCCAACTGCTCGACAAGATCAAGGCCAATGCCACGTTTGCCGGCGCGAAGGAAGTGAACCGCATCGACGGCGTACGCGTGGAATACGAAGATGGCTTTGGCCTGGCGCGTCCGTCCAATACCACGCCGGTGGTCGTCATGCGCTTCGAGGCTGACAACGATGCCGCGATGGCGCGCATTCAAGGCGAATTCCGCCGCGTGATCCTGGCCGAGAAGCCGGACGCGCAACTGCCGTTCTGATCGCACGGTCCGCACTCATGAAGTTGGGGGAAGGGGTGGCGGCATGCGCGTGCTGATCGTCAAAGTGTCGTCGCTTGGCGATGTGGTGCATTGCACGCCGGTGGTGGCCGATATCCTGCGTGCGCATCCGGATGCCGAGATTGACTGGGTGGTCGAGGAGGGTTTCGCCGGCATCGTCCGCATCGTGCGTGGCGTGCAGGGCGTGATTCCGTTCGCGCTGCGGCGGTGGCGCAAGTCGCTCGGCTCCGGCAGGACTTGGGGCGAGGTGGCGGCGTTCCGTCGCGCGTTGCGATCCAAGTCGTACGACGCGGTGCTCGATACGCAAGGCCTGATCAAAACGGCGCTCGTGGCTGCGCAGGCCAAGCTGGCGCCGGGTGGTTTCGTGGCGGGCTTCGGCAATCGGACGGAAGGCGCAGGCTATGAGCCGCTTGCGAAGCTGTTCTACCAACGCAAGGTCGAAATGGAACCGCACATCCACGTAGTCGAGCGCTCGCGCCGCATGGTGGCGGAGGCGCTCGGTTATGCGCTGCCTGACGCCATCGACTTCGGTTTGCAGCCGCCCGCCGACTTGCCGTTCAATCTGCCACGTCCGTACGTGGCACTGGTGCACGCGACTTCGCGCGCCGACAAAGGTTGGCCGCTCGAGGCGTGGGTGGATGTTGCACGCGCGCTGCTTGCACGCGACTACGCCATCGCCTTGCCGTGGGGCAGCGAGACCGAGCGACGCACGAGTGAATCCATCCGCGAAGCCATCGTCGCGGCGGTGCCGGGTACGGTCGGACGCGTGGTGATTCCGCCGCGCATGTCGCTTCCCGATGTGACGGCGTTTCTCGATCAAGCGACGGCAGTGGTGGGCGTGGACACGGGACTCGTGCACATTGCCGCCGCGCTGTGCAAGCCGACCGTCGCGCTTTACAACTTCACCACGTCGTGGCGTACCGGCGGCTATTGGACGCCCAATGTGCACGACATCGGCAGCGCCGAAGCGCATCCCACCAGCGCGCAGGCGCTCGATGCGCTGCGTGCGCTGGGTGTGCTCTGATGCTGCGCCTTCTGTATCGCTGGTTGTGGCGCATCGCGCTGCCGTTTGCGTTGGTGCGCCTCTGGTGGCGCGGTCGCAAGGAGCCCGGTTATCGCCAGCACGTCGGCGAGCGGCTGGGTTTCTACCCGCCGCGCCCGAATCCGGATCGTCCATTGCTGTGGGTGCATGCGGTGTCCGTTGGCGAGACACGCGCCGCGCAGCCGCTCATCGATGCGCTGCTTGCGCGCTTTCCGCACCACGCTGTCCTGCTGACGCACATGACGCCGACGGGCCGCCGCACCGGCGCTGAATTCGCGGCGCAGCGCAACGGCCGCGTCATCCAGGCCTATCTTCCGTACGATTTGCCCAGCGCAGTCGATCGGTTTCTGCGCCATTTCCAACCGCGCCTTGGGCTGCTGATGGAGACCGAGATTTGGCCGGTGCTGATTGAGCGCGCCTATGCGGCTGGTGTGCCGATGGTGCTCGTCAACGGGCGCCTGTCTGCGCGCAGTCACCGGCGCACCGCACGCCTCGGTGACGCCGCGCGCCAGACGTACGGGCAACTCGCCGCGGTGCTGGCACAGACGCCCGACGATGCTGATCGCTACCGCTCGCTCGGCGTGCCGCGCGTGCGGGTGACCGGCAACCTGAAGTTCGACATCACGCCGCATGTGGACCAGATCATGGCTGGCCGCGTGCTGCACGATGCATTGCACGGTCGCTCAGCATGGGTGGCGGCCAGCACGCGTGAGGGCGAAGAGGCGTTGCTGCTCGACGCATGGCTGGCACATCGCGCGCAGCATGTCGGGCGCCGGCATGCGTTGCTGATCCTTGTGCCGCGTCATCCTCAGCGCTTTGATGAAGCGGGCCAGGCCGCCGAGCGCGCGGGCCTACGCGTCGTGCGTCGCAGTGCGTTGTCGGTGTCGGCAGCAGGGTTGACGGATTCCGATCGACTTGCTGAGGCCGATGTCTTGCTTGGTGATTCGATGGGCGAGATGGCGCTGTATTACGCAGCTGGCGAAGTGGCCTTCATTGGCGGTAGTCTGCTTCCGCTCGGTGGACAGAACTTGATCGAGGCCTGCGCAGTTGGCACGCCCGTGGTCATCGGCCCGCATACATTCAACTTCGCGCAGGCAACGCGCGATGCAGTGGCCGCAGGCGCGTGCGCGCAGGTGGCCGATGCCGCCGCGGCCGTACGTGTGATCGACGCGTGGCTGTCCGATGCCGATGCGCGCGAAGCCGCATCACGTGCCGCGCTGGCGTTTGCCGCCACACACGGCGGTGCGACGGCCCGTACGGTGGAGGCGGTGGCGTCTCTCGTCTTGCCGACGCTGTAACCAACGCTGTGATGCGGTGCATGTCCGGCACGAAACGTGCGAACTCATTACGAGTCGGGCAGACTAATGGCTCTCGTGTAGTTTGCATTCCGTCATCGTTCACGATCCGCTCATGTCCCAACCGAATCGACCCAAGCCGAGCCTGCTGCAAACGCCGCGCCGCGTGGTGCTGACCGCCGCGGCGCTGGCCGCAATGACCGCCGCCACCATCATCGGTGCCGGCTGCATGACGCCAACGCCTTCGTCCTCGCCCGCCGCGGCAGCCCCCGCCGCTGCAACCAAACAGACTCCTGCCAACGCCGCACCCAATACGGGCCAGGCGTCGCTCGCCCAAGCGCAGGGCGAAGGCCGCTCGCGGTTCGTGCTCGTGCGTTGGCAAGAGTCGGGCGCTGCGCCCAAGGAGTTGCCCTCTGCCGAAGGCGACGACGCTGACCCGGCTACGCAGCCAATTTCCATCGAATTCAGCGCTGGCCTGGAGGCGGCCAACGGCGTGGTGTCGGGCTATTCGGGCTGCAATCGCTTCTCGGGGCCGTATGAGAAGCTCGCCTCGGGCATGCGCTTCGGCAACCTGGTGTCGACGCGCATGGCATGTGACCCGGCGCGCATGGAGTTGGAAACCGCGTTCCTGGAGGCGCTCAAGTCGCCGCTGGCGACCGTCGGTATGCAGCCGTCGTCCAACGGCAAGCAGGGCCGCCAAGTCATCTGGAAAACGAGCGGCGGCGCGCTGCTGCAGTTTGCCGAGCGGCCTCTGCCACCGCGCGGCCAGACTCATTGATCAGCGTTTGGCGGATTTGCCGGCAGGTTTCGCCGATTCGGGTTTGGCGCTTGGCGGCGGCAACGCGGTGATATCGCTCGAGCCGTTGGCCGTGAGCAGCGTGTTCACCTGGATCACGTCTGCCTCGGTCAGCGAGCCGGCGGCGGACTTCAGTCGTAGCCCGTTGACGATGGTGTCGTAACGCGCGCGGGCCAGATCGCGGCGTGCCTGAAAGAGCTGCGCCTGCGAATTCAGCACATCGGTGCCGATGCGTACGCCCACACCGTAGGCGAGCTGATTGGAGTCGTACGCCGTGCGCGCCGACAGCTCGGCCGCTTCCAGCGCTTTCACCTGCGCAAGTCCGGCAATGACGCCGATATAGGCTTGCCGCGCACCTTGTTCGGCAGAACGGCGGGCGAACTCAAGATCGTTTGCGGCCTTGGTTTCCAGCGCGATGTTTTCACGCACGCGCGACTGGATCGCACCGCCCGCAAAGATCGGGATCGACACCTGCACGCCAATCTGTGAACTGTCGAAGCGCGCGCCGCCCGGCAGCGACGGCAGGTATTGGTTGCCGCTGGCATTGGTGTGGCCGGTCTGCGCCACGAGGTCAACCGAAGGCAGGTGGCCCGCAGTGGCCTTCTTCACGTCGCGCTCTGCACTTTGCAGGTTGTATTGCGCCAGTGCCACCTGCAGGTTGCTGCTGCGCGCCTGGTCCACCCAAGGTTCTGCTGAAGCGGGCTCCGGCTGGGGGATCGTGACGCCTGGGCGCACGCCGGCCAGCGTGCCAACGGGTTCGCCGATGATCTGCTTGAGCGCTGATTGCTTGATCTCGAAGTCGCTGCGTGCGGCGATGACGCTGGCGTCGATCGCGTCGCGGCGTGCCTGCGCATCGTTCGCGTCGGTGATGTTGGCGTTGCCGACGTCGAAGTTGCGGCGCGCCTGTTCGTATTGCTGCTGGATCGCATCGCGCTGCGCGGTGGCGAGCTGCAGCGTGTCCTGGGCGTTGAGCACATCAAAGTAGGCCTGCGCCGTGCGCGTGATCAGGTCGAGCTGCGCCTGCGCCAGCGAAGCCTCGGCGGCCTGCGCAGCGATTTCGCCTTGCTTGTAGGTTTCCCACCGGTCCCAGCGGAAGAGCGGCTGCGACAGTGACAGCGTCCAGCCCGTCGAAGAGAACGTCTTATTGAATTCAGCCGGGGCGTTTTGATCGAAGATGATGCGCGTGGAACTCCAGGCGCCGCCAATTTGCGGCAGCAGACCGGCGCGGCCTTGCGTGAGCTTCTCGCGTTGCGCCAGCGACTGGGCGCGCGCCGATGCGAATTGCGGATCGTTCGCCAGCGCAGCGCGGTAGGCGGAGAGGAGGTCGGTTGCAGCGGCCGTGTTCGGTGGGGACTGCGCCCACGCGAACATCGGCATCATCGAACAGCACAGCACAACAAGCGAACCGCGCGCGGCCGTCCGCGTACGGCTACTGCGAGCAACAGTCATAAAGCCCCCGAGCGAGGAGGAAACGTTCGCATTCGGAAGGCAGCGCGGGCGCTTCAGACCCCGATCAGTGGCTGCGGAGCCTGAACAAGGCTTTGCCCGGCGGCGGCTTCCCCAATCAGTACGTCGCCATCTGCGGGTCCACTTGGTGAGCCCAGGCGTGGACGCCGCCTTGCAGGTTGTAGACACGCGCGGCATCAAAGCCGCTCTGCGTGATCAGGTATTGCGCAACCTGCGCGCTGCGTCCGCCATGGTGGCAGATGCAGACGATGTCTTGGTCAGCATTCAGCTCGCTGGCACGTGCCGGGATCTGGTCCATCGGGATGTGCGTGGTGCCGGGAATGGCACAGATTTCCACCTCCTCCGTCCAGCGCACGTCGAGCAGGACGGGCTTAGCGCGCGATGCGTCGGCGAGCCATTGGGCGAGGGCGGTGGGAGCGAGCTGCTGCATGATGATTGGGGGCCGAGAGGGATCAGAAGCGGAAGGACGACGGCGCGGGAACACCCACCAGCGGCGTCACATACGTCTCGAACAGGTTGCGCGTCTGATATTCGGTGTTGGAGATGCGCGTGATGAGCTGCGCTTCCATGACCGGCGCGCCGCCCACGAAGATCGACAGGCGGCCACCCACCTTGAGCTGCTTGAGCAGCGCTTCCGGCACGGCGGGCACCGAGCCCGACACGCAGATGACGTCATACAGGCCGTCGCCCCAGCCTTGCGCGCCGCTGGCCTCGACCACGTCGACGTTAGTGACGCTATTGCGCGAGAGATTGTCACGGGCGAAGGCGACGAGTTCCGGCACGATGTCGAGCGTGGTGACCTGGCGGCCGCGATGGGCCAGCAGGGCGGCCATATAGCCGGAGCCCGCGCCGACTTCCAGCACGTCTTCGTGCTTGCGCACGGCCAGCTCTTGCAGCACGCGGGCTTCGACGCGCGGTGCCAGCATGTTCTGGCCGCCGGCCAGCGGGATCTCCATGTCGACGAAAGCCAGCGCGCGGTAGGCCTCGGGCACGTAGTGTTCGCGCTTGACGACGCTGAGCAGGTCGAGAACGTCGGTATCGAGCACGTCCCAAGGACGGATTTGCTGCTCGATCATGTTGAACCGGGATTTTTCGATGTCCATGGGCATGCCTTCCACGCGGAGCGAGTGATGCAAATGAGGGTTTGACGACAAACCCGGCATTTTAGCAAGTCCGGAGGACATTCCGGCAGACGTTGTCATGACGAGGCGCCTTGATCGGGGTTGTTGCCGCCCTCGGGCAAGGGGCGCCACGGTTGCGCGGTGAGGGCGGGTGGTGGCGGAATCACCGCGCCCGTCGCCGGATTGCGTAGCACGCCGTGCAGCAGCAGTGACACGACGTGGGCGATGAACGCCTTCGGTTCCAGCTCCCGGTGCGAGCAGGGGCCGAACGAATGCTTCCACATCATCAGGAAGATCATCGGCGCGACCATGGTCAGCGTGGTGAGGTCGATGTTGACGTCGCGGAATTCGCCGCGGGCCATGCCGCGTTCAAGGATGCGCGCGAACAGGCGGTCGCAGCGGTCGATGACTTCTTCGTGGTAGTACTGCGCCAGGTCGGGAAAGTTGCCCGACTCGGCCATCAGCAGCTTGGTGAGACCCGAAGCCGGCGATTCGCCGATGAGTTCCCACCAGCCCATCAGGATCTCATGCAGCAGCGCTTCGCAGGTGCCCTCAAAACTGTCGATCAGGGCCTCGCCCTCGGCCAGCGCGGGCACCAGGTTTTCCTGCACCACGGCCTTGAACAGCTCTTCCTTGTTGGCGAAGTACAGGTACACCGTGCCCTTGGACACGCCGGCCGCCGACGCCACGTCTTCCAGCCGCGTGGCCGCATAGCCGCGCGCCACGAACAGGTTCAGCGCGGCGGCGACCAGTTCTTGGGGGCGGGCCTCTTTGCGGCGCGTCCAGCGTTTGGAGGAGGAGTCGGAATCTTGATCGGTCACGGCGGTAGGCGTCAGCCAGCGCACGAGATCACTGACTCACGGATAACTTACTTTTCGGTCATTAATGTACGCATGCCGCAAGGGTGGGTCAAGCGGCTTGGGCATTGTCAATCAGACCGGGCCTCGATTGTGCTGGTGCACAATAGCGCTTTCCGCCCTGATTTCACGCACTCGGACAGCATGGACTGTCGACCTCATTGCGGCGCGTGCTGCATCGCGCCTTCCATTTCCAGCCCCATTCCTGGCATGCCGAACGGCAAGCCGGCCGGCGTGCGCTGTGCGCAACTGGATGAGGCCAACGGCTGTCGTATCTTCGGCCAGCCGGAACGTCCGGCGGTCTGCAGCAGCTTGCAGCCCGAACCCGACATGTGCGGAGGCTCGGCCACGCACGCCATGCAATTTTTGACCCGACTTGAAATCGCTACCGCAGCGCACTGAACTGTCATGACCGATTCCACGAAACCCGCTGTCCGCTCCAACCGCGTCCGCTGGTGGGCGGGTGCGGCCGCTGCTGCAGTGGCGGTTGCCGTCACGCTCGTGGCTTGCATGCCGACCGGCTGGACCGGTGACGGCTACACCTTTTCCCGCGGCCAGATGCAGGACGCGCTTGCGCGCAAGTTTCCGTTCCAGCGGCGCTTTCTCGGCTTCTTTGACGTGACGCTGTCGAACCCGCAGGTGTCGCTCGACCCCGCGCGCAATCGCATCGCCATCCAGGCAGATGCCGTGGTGGAAAGCGGCCTGCTCCGCCAGCCGCTGACAGGGCCGCTGGCCGTCTCCAGCGGCTTGCATTACGACCCGCCCACGCATTCGATCCGACTGAATCAGCCCAGTGTTGATCGCTTCGATCTGCAGAACGTGCCCGGCGGTATCGGTCCGCAGATCAGCTCGATCGGTTCGTTGATTGCGGGCCAGTTGCTCAATGACTACGCCGTCTACACGTTCAAGCCCGACCAGCTGAAAGTGGCCGGCATTGCGGTCGAGCCCGGTACAATCACAGTTTTGCCCGAAGGTGTGCACGTTCAAGCCAAGCGGCCCTGAATCTGCAGCACGCCCAGCGCTTCGTTTTCTTCTTCCTTCTTTGCCTACTGCATGGACATCGCACTCGCCATCAAAGCGCTGATTCTCGGCATCGTCGAAGGCCTGACCGAGTTCCTTCCCATTTCCAGCACCGGCCACCTGATCCTCGCTGGCCAACTGCTCGACTTCAATGACGAAAAAGGCAAGATCTTCGAGATCGTGATCCAGTTCGGCGCCATCCTGGCGGTGTGCTGGGAGTTCCGTCACAAGATCATCGACGTGATCAAGGGGCTGCCGAATGATCCGCGTCAGCAGCGTTTTGCGATCAACGTGATCGTGGCGACGATCCCCGCAATCACGCTTGCGCTGATCTTCGGCAAAGCGATCAAGGCGCATCTGTTCAACCCGATTGTGGTGGCGTCGGCGTTCATCATTGGCGGTTTTGTGATTTTGTGGGCCGAATGGCGCGAACGTCATCGCGGCGAGACACATGACCCGCGCGCCAATGCACTGCTCGAAGCCGCCAAGGCTGGCGCGCCGCGCATTGAAACGCTGGATGACCTGCGCATCTCCGACGCCATCAAGGTGGGTTTCGCGCAGTGCTTCGCGCTGATTCCGGGCACGTCGCGCTCCGGCTCGACCATCATCGGCGGCCTGCTGTTTGGGCTGTCGCGCAAGGTGGCGACGGAGTTCTCATTTTTCCTGGCGATTCCCGTGATTTTCGGTGCGACGGTGTACGAGCTGTACAAGTCGCGTGCGCTGCTGTCGGCCGATGATCTGTCGATCTTCGCCGTGGGGTTTGTGGCCGCATTCATCTCCGCGTTCTTCTGCGTGCGCTGGCTGCTGAAGTTCATTGCCACGCATGATTTCCGCGGTTTTGCATGGTACCGGATCATCTTCGGCATCATCGTGCTGGTGACGGCTTATACGCACCTCATCGCCTGGCAAGCCTGAGCCACACGCAAGCATTTCCCTTCTTCGGTGCGAGGCTTTCGCACCGTCTGCACGATCGGGCAGATTCGGACACACTGGCGGTTTATTTAGCCAGCCGCTGACTGCCGAACCTCCCGATCATGAGAGCTCTCTTCCAGCCATTTTCCCTGCGCGGTCTCACGCTTGAAAACCGCATCGTCATCTCGCCGATGTGCCAGTACTCGGCCGACAACGGCCAAGCCACGGCGTGGCATCACACGCATCTGGGCAGCCTGTCGCTTTCGGGCGCCGGATTGCTGATGATCGAGGCGACCGCGGTGTCGCCAGAAGGCCGCATCACGAACGGCTGCCTGGGTTTGTGGGACGACGCGACCGAAGCCGCGCTTGAGCGCACGCTGGCTGCCATTCGCCAGAATGCGTTGGTGCCGATCGGCATGCAGATCGCGCACGCGGGCCGCAAGGCTTCGAGCGCTCGGCCTTGGGAAGGCGGAGCGTTGCTGGCGCTCGACGCAGGCGGTTGGGAAACGATGGGGCCGTCCGCGTTGCCGCAGCGCCCCGAGGAGCGCGCCCCGCGCGAAATGACCGATGCAGACCTCGCCCGCGTACGCGATCAGTTCGTCGATACCGCTCGCCGCGCTGTGCGGCTGGGGCTAGCGGCCATCGAGCTGCACGCCGCACATGGCTATCTCCTGCACGAATTTCTGTCGCCGATTGCCAATCAGCGCACCGATGCCTATGGCGGTTCGCGTGAGAACCGCATGCGTTATCCGCTGGAGATTTTCGATGCGGTGCGCGCAGTGGTGCCGGACAACATCCCCGTGGGCGTGCGCGTGTCGGCCACCGATTGGGTGGAGGGCGGCTGGACGCCGGAAGATTCGGTGGCGTTTGCGCAGGCGCTGCGTGCCCGCGGCTGCGATTGGATCGATGCGTCGTCGGGCGGTGTGTCGCCGCTGCAGCAGATTCCGCTGTCGACGGGCTATCAGGTGCCGTTTGCCGAGAAGATCCGAAACGAGGCCGACATCCCCACCATCGCCGTCGGCCTCATCAACGAAGCGCATGAGGCTGAGGCCATTGTTGCGCAAGGGCGTGCGGACCTGGTCGCTGTCGGCCGGGCGTTCCTCTACAACCCGCATTGGGCCTGGGCGGCCGCCGCCGAGCTGGGCGCGACGGTCAAGGCACCGCCGCAATACTGGCGCGCCTTCCCGCGCCACGCCAAGAACCTCTTCGGCGATACGCATTTCGGCGCACGCTGACTCGCGCGAGCGTGCGCGGACGTGGCTAGCCGCGCTTGCGGAAGACCACGTCCCACACGCCGTGCCCGAGGCGCAGGCCGCGTTTCTCGAACTTGGTGACAGGGCGGTAGTCGGGGCGCGGTGCAAAGCCGTCGGCGGTGTTTTCCAGCGTCGGCTCGGACGACAGCACTTCCAGCATCTGGTGGGCGTATTCCTCCCAGTCCGTCGCGCAATGCAGGTAGCCGCCGGGCTTGAGGTGCGCCGCCAGACGTGCAACGAACGGGCTCTGAATCAGGCGCCGCTTGTTGTGGCGCTTCTTGTGCCACGGGTCGGGGAAGAACACGTGGATGCCATCCAGCGTACCCTCCGGAATCATCTGCGCCAGCACTTCCACCGCATCGTGTGAAACGATGCGGATGTTGCCGATCTCGCGTTCGCCGATCAGCTTGAGCAGCGCTCCAACGCCCGGCTCATGCACCTCGACGCCCAGAAAATCGTCGTCCGGGCGCAATTGCGCGATGTGCGCGGTGGTTTCACCCATGCCGAAGCCGATCTCGAAGATGCGCCTGGCGCCAGCGCGGCCGAAGGCGGCGTCCCAGTCCAGCGGCTCCGTGGTGTAGGGCAATTGGAAGCGCGGACCGAGTTCATCGATGGCACGCTGCTGGCCGGTCGACGTACGGCCGGCGCGGCGCACGAACGAGCGGATGCGACGCGGGTGGCCGGTTTCCGCACCGCTTTCAGCGCTCTCTGCGGTATGGGTGTCTTGCGATTCCGGCGTGATGTCGTCGGGGCCGGTGCCCGGCTGTTCGATGGGCTGCATGGAGATCCCGTGCCGGTTGCCCGTCAATGGACGAGGGGCGCGCAGGCAACAAAAAAGCCGCCGAGGGCGGCTTCAGACTGTTCGGTGGAGCGGGCGATGGGAATCGAACCCACGGCTCTAGCTTGGGAAGCTAGGGTATTACCATTATACGACGCCCGCGTAGAGTACTATTTTACCCGGCTTTGCCCGAGCTTCGCAAACAGCGCCTGTGGCGGCTTCAGCGCCGCGACGCCATCGCCTGCATGGCCGCATCCACGAACTTCGCGGCGGCGTGTTCGCCCGCCAGGGGGGCGGCAGCCTTCGCGCATGCGGCAACCACGTCGCACAGCGATTGCGGGTCTTCCTTGCAGGCTCGCAGTAGCGGCATGGCCGCACCTGCCGCAGAGCCAAAGTGCTGCACGGCCAAACGCATCAACTCGACCTTGACCACGTTGGGCAACACGTCGGCCAACTCCGGTGGAACGGCCGGCTGTGGCGCAGAAATGACCTGGACCGGCGCCGTGCGCGGCTTGCTGGCGTCATTGGCGGCGGGCTCGTCGATCGGCGCCGCCACCTCTTGCAGACCAAGCGTCATGCCCGTCAACGGCGGCAGCTCGTCGTAGATGTGCGAGAGGGCAGCAGGGCCGGGGCTGCCATGGTCGTCGAACAATGGACGATTGAAGTGCGCGATGGGGTCGAAAGGCGCGGCGGTCGCTGCGTTTTCAGGCGAGATACCGGGAAGCACGTCGACCATGCCGGCCCGTTGCAGCCCCACCAGCAGGTCGTCGAGATCCGGCCAGTCGCTCAGCAGTTGATGCAGTTGCCCGACTGTGCGGGCGCCGTCAATGAGGATCAGCAGATGCCGCTGGCGCATCTGCATGTCATGGCGGCGCTGGGCCAAGGCTTCGCGGCCGTCCTCCGTCTTGATCAGGACGTTCGTCGTTACAAGCATGGTGACTCCCCGTTAAGCAGACTTGCCCGGCATCTTGATGTGCCGGTGCTAGCTGTACGTTAGTCATCACACCCGACCCCTGCCATCGTTCGATTGGCGGAGATTGTGAAACCCGAGACCAACGATCGGTCTAGCTCCGCCACGATTCCAATGCGGGCGCGGGCTCGCCGTGCGCGCTGCTTTGCCGAGCCAGCGACCCGGCGTAGGCCGCGTACCACGCGAGCACCTCCGGGTTTGCCATTGCATCGGGGTGGGCGACGCGCTCGACTGGTGCGCCAAGCAGCAGTTTCTTGATGGGTACTTCCATCTTCTTGCCCGAGAGCGTGCGCGGCACGCCTGGCGCCTGCACGATCACGTTGGGCACATGCCGGGCCGACAGTCCCGCCTTGATGCGCGAGTTGATCGTGCTGCGCAGCGTGTCGTCGAGCGTTGCACCTTCGCGCAGCACGACGAACAGCGGCATGAACGATTCGCGGCCGAGAAATTCGAGATCGACGACGAGGCTGTCGAGCACTTCCGGCAGGTCTTCCACTACGCGGTACAGCTCGGCTGTGCCCATGCGGATACCGTGGCGGTTGATCGTGGCATCCGACCGGCCGTAGATGATGGCGCCGCCGCGCGGGGTGATCTTGATCCAGTCGCCATGGCGCCACCGGCCGGGGTACATGTCGAAGTAGCTGTCGCGGTAGCGGCTGCCATCGGTATCGCCCCAGAAGAACAGCGGCATCGATGGGATTGGTGCCGTGCAGACCAGTTCGCCCACTGCATCGATCAGCGGGTGGCCGGCCTCGTCCAGGGCTTCAACACGCGAGCCGAGGTTGCGGCATTGCATCTCACCTGCATAGACGGGCAGCGTGGCGACGCCGCCCACGAAGCATCCGGCGAAATCGGTGCCGCCGGAAATCGGATTGAGCCAGACATCGGCCTTCACGTGGCGGTAGATCCAGTCATACGCCTCGGCGGAGAGCGGCGAGCCCGTCGACCCAACCGCGCGCAGCTTCGACAAGCCGAAATCGCGACCGGGCTCGATGCCGGCCTTCAGGCAATTGGCGAAGAACGCCGCCCCGGCGCCAAAGAAGGTCACGCCCGCATCCTGCGCGAAACGCCACAGCGTATTGAGATCGGGCGTGCCGGGGTTGCCGTCGTAGATGGCGAGGGTGACGCCGCCGAGCAGGCCGCTCGCCTGCGAATTCCACATGACCCAGCCGGTGCTGCTGTACCAGTGGTAGACGTCGTCGGGGCCAAGGTCGAGATGCAGCGCGCCCATCATCGTCTGCACCAGCAACAGGCCGCCGTGGCCGTGCACGATTGGCTTGGGCATGCCGGTGGTGCCGGACGAATAGAGAATCCACAGCGGGTGGTCGGCGGCGACGGGTGTAACGACGAGCGGTACGTCGTTCGCTGTGAGGTCGCGCCAGTCGAGCGCCTGCGGGAAGCGCGCGCGGTTGACCTCGCCAAGCAACTGCGGCACGACGACGAGATGTTCGACGGTGGGCAGCGCGGCGACCATTTCAGCGACCACGTCGGTGCGGTCGAATGCGCGGCCGCCGTAGTGATAGCCGTCCACCGCCATCAGCACCTTGGGCTCGATCTGGCGGAAGCGGTCGGTCACGGCCACCTGGCCCATGTCGGGCGCACAGACAGACCAGATGGCCCCGACGCTGGCCGTGGCGAGAAACGCCACCATCGCGTCAGGCGTGTTCGACAGATATGCGGCCACGCGGTCGCCCGGCACCACGCCCATCTTGCGCAGCGCATCCGCCAGCGAGGCAACGCGTTGGCGCAGTTCGCGCCATGACAGGTCGGCCAGCGGTTTGGTCTCGCTGGCGTAGCGGATGGCGGTGCGGTCGGGGCTGCCGCCTTCCTCCACATGACGCATGACCTGATCGACGTAGTTCAACTTGGCGCCGACCAGCCACTGCGCGCCTGGCATGGTGCGGTCGCCCAGCATCTGCGTGAACGGTGTCGAGGCGCGCAGGTCGAGATAGTCCCAGACGGATGTCCAGAACGCCTCCAGCTCAGTGGTGGACCAGTCCCAGAGTTGCGCGTAGCCCTCGGGCGTGGTTGCCGAGAAGTGCAGCCCGCGTTCGCGCGCAAGCCAGTCGAGGTAATGCGTCAGGCGCGCGCGTGCGATGAAGTCGGCCGATGGCGTCCAGAGCAGGGCGCCTTCCTGGATGGTGCTCATGTGTCTCCTCCGCCGGTCAGGCAAGGGGAAAGGCCGCCCGCTCTATCGTTGTGGCGGGTCGGCCGAGAGGGGGCGACGGTTCAGATGCCGCCCATGCACAGATACTTGAGTTCGAGATACTCGTCGATGCCGTAGACCGAACCTTCACGGCCGAGGCCCGACTGCTTGATGCCGCCAAACGGCGCGACCTCGTTCGAGATCAGCCCCGTGTTGATGCCGACCATACCGTATTCGAGCTGCTCGGCCACGCGCCAGATGCGGCCGATGTCGCGGCTGAAGAAGTACGAAGCCAAGCCGAATTCGGTGTCGTTGGCCAGGCGCACGACTTCCGCTTCGTGCTGAAACTTGAAGATGGCGGAGACCGGGCCGAAAGTTTCTTCGCGCGCGATCAGCATGTCGGGCGTGGCGTCCGCCAGCACGGTGGGCTCGACAAAACGCTGCGAACCAAAGCCCTGCATCAGCTTGCCGCCGGCGGTCAGGCGTGCGCCTTTCTGCGTCGCATCGTCGATGTGGCGCTGCACTTTCTCCACGGCCTGGTCGTCGATCAGCGGGCCTTGAACAACGCCCGACTCGAAGCCGTTGCCGACCTTGATGCCGCGCACCTTGGCCGAGAGCTTTTCGACAAACGTGTCGTACACCGAGGCATGGACATAGAAACGGTTCGTACACACGCAGGTCTGGCCGGCGTTGCGGTACTTCGACTGCACCGCGCCCTCCACGGCGGCATCGATATCGGCGTCGTCAAACACGATGAACGGCGCATGGCCGCCCAGTTCCAGCGCCACCTTCTTTACCGTCGGTGAGCACTGCTGCATCAGGATGCGGCCCACCGGCGTCGAGCCCGTGAACGACAGATGCCGCACGATCGGCGATTCGCACAAGGCCTTGCCGATGGCGATCGAGCGATCCGCGTCACCCGTCACGACGTTGACGACGCCCTTCGGAATGCCCGCGCGGTGCGCCAGTTCGGCCATCGCCAGCGCGGACAGCGGCGTTTGCTCGGCCGGCTTGATGACGATGGTGCAGCCTGCCGCCATGGCTGGTGCGACCTTCCGGGTGATCATGGCCAGCGGGAAGTTCCACGGCGTGATGGACGCGCACACGCCCACGGGCTGTTTCAACACGACCATGCGCTTGTCGGGCCAGGTGCTGGCCATCACGTCGCCGGAGACGCGCTTGGCCTCTTCGGCAAACCATTCGATGAACGACGCACCGTAGACGATTTCGCCCTTGGCTTCGGCCAGCGGCTTGCCTTGTTCAGCCGTCATCAGCGCGGCGAGGTCGTCGGCGTTGGCGATCAGCAGGTCGAACCAGCGGCGCATCAGGCCAGCGCGCTCCTTGCCGGTCAGCTCGCGCCACGCGGGCCACGCCGCATTGGCCGCGTCGATGGCGCGCAGCGTTTCTGCGTGCCCGAGATTGGCGACGTCGGCCAGGTGTGCGTTGGTGGCAGGGTCGTAGACGGGAAACGTCGCGCCGTCTGCCGCGCCTACCCAGGCGCCGTCGACATAGGACTGCGTCTTGACGAGGGTGCGGTCTGTGATGCGCTCCAGCGCGTTGGAGGCAGTGCGGGATGAGTCGAGTGCTTCGGCCATGGCGTTCTCCATAAGGAAGGCGGACCCGGTAGACAAAAGGGCCCGCCTTTTAGATGCAGCAGTCGCTTAACTCGCTAAGAATAACCGAACGGTCGTTCGCTCGCAGACCGGACCGCCGAGCCTTGTGGTTATTGGAAGAGCGTGTCCCACATGGCGTCGACGCGGGCCTTGACAGCGGTATCCATGACGATGGGCTGGCCCCATTCTCGCGTGGTCTCGCCGGGCCATTTGTTGGTGGCATCGATGCCCATTTTGGAGCCCAGGCCCGACACCGGGGAGGCGAAATCGAGGTAGTCGATCGGCGTGTTTTCCACCATCACCGTATCGCGCGCCGGATCCACGCGGGTGGTGATCGCCCAGATCACTTCCTTCCAGTCGCGCAGGTTCACATCGTCGTCCACGACCACGATGAACTTCGTATACATGAACTGCCGCAGGAAGCTCCACACGCCAAACATCACGCGCTTGGCGTGGCCGGCGTATTGCTTCTTCATGCTGACCAGCGCCATGCGATAGCTGCAGCCCTCGGGCGGCAGATAGAAATCGGTAATCTCCGGAAACTGCTTCTGCAGCAGCGGCACGAACACTTCATTGAGCGCCACGCCGAGCACGGCCGGCTCATCGGGCGGCTTGCCTGTATATGTGGAGTGATAGATCGGGTCGCGGCGCATCGTGATGCGCTCGACCGTGAACACGGGGAACCAGTCCTGCTCGTTGTAATAGCCGGTGTGATCGCCGAAGGGGCCTTCGAGCGCATGCTGATAGCCACTTGGGTGCGTCGGGTCCGGCTGGATATGGCCTTCGAGGATGATTTCGGCGCCGGCCGGCACTTGCAGTTGCGCCTGCGCCAAGGACGGCGTCAGGCATGTCGCAAGTTCGGTCCGGCTGCCGCGTAGCAGCCCCGCAAACTGGTACTCCGACAACGTGTCCGGCACCGGCGTCACCGCGCCAAGAATGGTGGCCGGGTCGGCGCCCAGTGCCACCACAATCGGAAACGGCTGACCCGGATTGGCGATGGCGTGCTCGCGGAAATCCAGCGCGCCGCCGCGGTGCGCCAGCCAACGCATGATGAGCTGGTTGCGACTGATGACCTGCTGCCGGTAGATCCCCAGGTTCTGCCGCTTCTTGTGCGGCCCGCGCGTGATGACCAGCCCCCAGGTGACGAGCGGCGCCGCATCGCCGGGCCAGCACGTCTGTACGGGGATGCGCGAGAGATCAACGTCATTCCCTTCCCACACGATCTCCTGGCATGCCGGCGACGACACCTTGCGCGGCGCCATATCCCACACGGCCTTGGCCATTGTCCACAGCTTGCCGGCTTCACGCAGGCCGCGCGGCGGTTCGGGCTCTTTCAACGCCGAGAGCAGGCGACCGACGTCCCGCAGTTCATCGAGCGACTCCGCGCCCATGCCCAGCGCCACTCGACGCGTGGTGCCAAACAGGTTCGCCAGCACCGGCATGTCGTACTTCTGTGCGCCGTCCACTGGTTGCTCAAAGACGACCGCTGGGCCTTCGGCGCGCAGCAGACGGTCACAGACTTCGGTCATTTCCAGGCGCGGCGACACCGGCCGGTGTACGCGGCGCAGTTCGCCCGTGCGCTCGAGCTGGGCGAGAAAGTCACGTAAGTCTCTGTATTGCATGGAGATTTTGTAACCAAAGGTAAGGTCGATCGCCTATCACGCGGACGGGCCGCCCCCCGAACGGTCGTCCGGGCGACATTTTTTTGGTGTAGGCAGGGTGGCCGCGATTGTACGACCAAAACCGCATGGCCCCCTGATGACAGAACGCGTCGCAGGTCAGCTAGTCCCAACAACGGGACGCCTATCATAACTTTTGGATATGAAAAATCATTTCTTTATGATTGACTTGGCATAACGCGCTTCCTACAATCCAATCCGATCTGGTAATTGTTGCAACGCAACATGTTTTCGGCTAATGCCTTCGCCCTGTTCTCAACCATGTGAGGGGCGACACCAGAGCACATCAGCATCGCTGCGGGACGTGACCTCCCCAAGGACACGGCCCGCATTTCTCTGGGCACTAGGGGAGTGCCCCCAACAGATGCCGGCTGACTGCAACAGCGCGGCATCCTTACTAAAAACCGTTGCGACCTGAAACGCACGGCGCCATGCAAAAGAAAGGCGTCTACCGGATCTGAGCAGCGGACGGAGGTAAGTATGAACGGTTGGAAAACCCTTCATTCTTCCGGGATCGGATCGGCGCTGCAACGCCGGCTCGTCGCCCCGGTTGGCCGCCGCCTCGCGCGTGCCGGTCAAGTTGCGCTGCCTCGTAAGCTGCGCATGGAGTTGAACGCAGGGGGCGCCGCCGCGTCCCGCAATGAGTTGCATCCTGGCGTACTGCTGGTGTTCCGCAGCGGGCATGTCGTGCTCAATAGCATCGGCTTGCTGGCGGTCGCGGCCGCAGTTGCACTCTCGCTGAACAGCGAGTGGCGTGCCACGGTCGCTCAACGCGTGCTGCATTTCACGCCGGGTGTCGACACCAGTGTCGCCTCGGCAAATCCGTCACCCGCAATTGCGGCTGGCGTGCAGCCGGTGGCTTTTGCACCGACAGCGCCGTCCGCCGGCACGGGCGCCGCTCAAGCTGTCGCTCCGGCGACGGCCCAGGGTGGCACGGTCGCGGCGGCAGGTTGGGACGCGCTTTCGAAGGTGCCGTCCGTGGCCGAGTTGGCTGCGCAGATTCCGAACACGCAAGTCGTCCGCGACGCGCGTGAGTCGGCAACCGCCGGTACCCCGCGAGAGCAGGCTGCCGTGGCGGAATACATTGCCCGCAAGTATCGCGTGGCGGCTACAGCCACCGGCCAGCTGGTGAAGGCTGCGTATCAGACCGGCAAGGAAGTCGGCCTGGATCCATTGCTCATCCTTGGCGTGATGGCGATCGAGTCCAGCTTCAACCCGTTCGCCGAGAGCGGTATGGGTGCGCAGGGCCTGATGCAGGTCATGACGAAGGTCCACCAGGACAAGTACGAAGTGATGGGCGGCGTCGGTGCAGCGCTCAACCCGTACGCCAACATCAAGGTCGGTGCGCTGGTACTGAAGGATTGCATCGCACGCGCAGGATCGATCGAGGGCGGCCTGAAGCTGTATGTCGGGGCCGTGACCCAGGGCGATGGCGGCTACGGCGGCAAGGTGTTGCAGGAGCGTTCGCGCCTGCGCATGGTCGCGACGGGCCATCGTTCGCCGATGACTGCGGCATCCGAACGTGAACCGGTGAAGCCGGTGGCGACAGCCGCGCCCGTGGCGCAGGCTGACGTGAAGACGCAAGCCGCCAAGCCGACCGACAAACCGGCCCCACGCCAACAGGAAGAGGCGCGTCTGGACAGTAAGTCGCAGGGCCAAGCCTGATCAGCTTGATTCGCTGCACTAAATAGAAAGGCCGTCCTCCGGGATGGCCTTTTTGTTTTGGCGATACGAAGCGTGCTTTATCGACCGAATAGCTTGCCGAGCCGTGCGACCGCTTCTTCCAGATGTGCCATCGACGTGGCGTAGGACAGCCGGATGTAGTGCCGCGCTGTATGCGGTCCAAAATCGAGTCCCGGCACGAGCACCACGCCCGCGTCGTGCAGCATCGACTGGGTGAGGGCATCGGCATCGTCGGCACGCGGATGGTTCACGCCTCGGCAATCGGCGTAAACATAGAACGCTCCGTCCGGCTTGACCGGTACCTTGAAGCCGAGCGATTCCAGGGCCGGCACAATGAAATCCCGGCGGCGGCGGAATTCGGCCTTGCGCTCTTCGTAAATCGCCAACGCTTCCGGCTCGAAGCACGCGAGCGCCGCGTACTGCGCCACCGCCGACGCGCAGATGAACAGGTTCTGCGCGACCTTTTCGAACTCGGGCACCAGTTCGGCGGGCGCCACCAGCCAGCCGAGTCGCCAGCCGGTCATGTTGAAATACTTGGAGAAGCTGTTGATCGTGACGACATCGTCGCCGAACGACAGTGCCGAGACGGGGGCTTGGTCGTACGAAAGGCCTTGGTAAATCTCGTCGACGATCGAAAATCCGCCTCGCGCGCGTACCGTCTGCACAATACGCTGCAGCTCATCCGGCAGGATCGACGTGCCCGTCGGATTGGAAGGAGAGGCCAGCAGCACGCCCTGCGTGCGGTCGCCCCAGTGAGCGTCGACCTGCGCAGCCGTCAACTGGAAGCGTTCGTCCGGCCCCGACGGCACCAGCTTTGCCTCGCCATTGAAGGCAGCCACGAAGTGACGGTTGCACGGATAGCTCGGATCGGGCATCAGGACTTCGCCGCCGATCTCCACCAGCACCGCACACGCCAGCAGCAATGCCGCCGACGCGCCCGCCGTCACAATGATGCGCTCGGGTGCAATCTCGAGGCCGTAGACGGTGTGATAGTAGCGGGCGATAGCCTGGCGCAGCGGGCGAATGCCCAAGGCCCCGGTGTACTGCGTGACGCCGCGCCGCATGGCGTCCGCCGCGGCTTGCACGACGGGCTCGGCGGCGGTGAAGTCCGGCTCGCCGATGCCCATGTGAATGATGCTGCGTCCCGCCAGTTCCAGCTCGCGGGCCTGCTTGGCCAGCTCCATCACGTGAAAGGCGCGAATATTGGCCAGCCGGGCGGCTGTCTGCAGGCGGTGGGCGTCCATCTTCAAGCGAGGCAAAAGGTAAAGCGAACGGCAGACGCCGAATTACCGGCGGGCAGCGACCTCGACAGCGCGGACCTGAGCGGCCAGTTTGTCCAGCACGCCGTTGACGTACTTGTAGCCTTCCACACCGCCGAAGGTCTTGGTCAGTTCAACGGCCTCGTTGATCACGACCTTGTACGGGATGTCCACGCAGTGCACCAACTCGTACGCGCCGACCAGCAGGGCGGCACGCTCGACCGGCGACAGCTCGGCAACCGGACGATCCAGGTACGGCGTGAACGCCTCGGTCAGCGTGGTTTCTTCGCGGATCGCACCGTGCAGCAGCGCGTCGAAGTGCGCGCGGTCGGCCTTGTTGAAGCCTTGCGCGTCCTGCAGATGCGCCTCGACCACGCCCGGGTCGTTGCGATTGAGCAGCCATTGATACAGACCCTGCAGCGCCAGTTCGCGTGCACGGCGGCGCGCGCTCTTGGCGGGGGCCTTGGTCTTGGCTTGGGAATTGTCTTGCGTCATGGGAAAAGCCTTTGCGCGAGGAAGCGCTTATTCATTCTCGCCGTCGTCGTCCTGGCCGTGATCCTGCAGACCGTCGAGGTCGTTGGTCAGGTTGGCCATTTCGACGGCGGTGCGGGCGCAGTCGCGACCTTTTTCGCGGGTGCGGGCATGGGCCTGTGCGTCGGTGTCGGTGGTCAGGATGCCGTTGGCGATGGCGATGTTGAAGTCCAGGCCCACGCGCGTGATGCCGGCGCCCGATTCGTTGGATACCAGCTCGAAGTGGTACGTCTCTCCGCGGATGACTGCGCCCAGCGCGATCAGCGCGTCGAACTGGCCCGATTCGGCCATCTTCTGCAGGGCCAGCGGGACTTCCAGCGCACCCGGCACAGTCACGAGCAGCACGTCTTCGCCGGCCACGCCGAGTTGTTCGAGTTCAGCGACGCAAGCTTCTCGCAGTGCTTCGCACACGGGCTCGTTGAAACGCGCCTGGACGATGCCGATGCGCAGGCCTTCGCCGTTGAGATTGGTCGGGTAGAAGCCGTGGTCCATGGTGTATTCCGGTTGGGGTTGCCTGAGGTTGTCTATCTGGCAACGTCAAAAAAAAGAGGGCCTGCGCGGCAGCTTTGCTACCGCGCAACATTCAATGCGTGGCGGTGGAGGAAGCAGAAGTGACGCCTGGCGCATCCGCCATCGACTGATACGCCGTCACTTCCAGATCGTAGCCGACCATGCTCGGCAGCTTGAGTGGCGAGGCCAGCACCCGCATCTTGCCCACGCCAACCTCCTTGAGAATCTGTGCGCCGATTCCATAGATGCGCGGATCGGGTTTGGTACGTGGGCGCTCGTGCGGTGCATCCAGCGCGGTGAACTGGGTGAACAGGCGGTCCGCCGAATCGCCGCAATTGAGCAGTACGACGACGCCCGTCGGGGCCGCTTGCACGGCGCGCAGCGCGGCGGGCACGCTCCACGAGTGCGTCGTGCGCTGGCATTCCAGTAGATCAAGCACCGACAGGGGCTCATGCACGCGCACCAGCGTTTCGGTGTCCGGCGTCGGCGTGCCCTTGACCAGCGCCAGATGGGCGCGGCCGGCCGCGCGGTCGCGGAAGGCAACGGCATGGAACGTGCCGAACTGCGTCTCCATCGTGCGCTCGCCGACGCGCTCGACGATGCTCTCGGTGCGGCTGCGGTATTGGATCATGTCGGCAATCGTGCCGATCTTCAGGCCGTGTTTCTTGGCGAATTCCACGAGGTCCGGCAAGCGCGCCATGGTGCCGTCGTCCTTCAGGATCTCGCAGATTACGGCGGCGGGTGTCAGGCCCGCCATGGCGGTCAGGTCGCAACCGGCTTCGGTGTGGCCGGCGCGCATCAGCACGCCGCCCTTCTGGGCCCGCAGCGGGAAGATGTGGCCCGGGTTCACCAGGTCAGACGGTTTGGCGTTCTTGGCGGCCGCCACCTGAATGGTGCGTGCGCGGTCGGCCGCGGAAATACCGGTGGTCACGCCTTCGGCCGCTTCGATCGATACGGTGAAATTGGTGCCGAACTGCGTACCGTTGCGGCTTGCCATCATCGGCAGGTCGAGCTGGTCGCAGTGCTCTTCGGTGAGCGTCAGGCACACCAGGCCGCGCGCGTGCGTGACCATGAAGTTGATGGCTTCTGGCGTGACGAAATCGCTCGCCAGGATCAGGTCGCCTTCGTTCTCACGGTCTTCCTCGTCGACCAGGATGACCATGCGGCCGGCGCGGATTTCGGCAATGATTTCTTCGACTGTGGCGATCGACATGGCGTAGCAGGGGTGCGCGCCGCCGGTCAACTCCCGCCAATCGGTGATTTCGGGGGCCGTGCGACTGCGTAAATGGGAAGCCCGCTATTGTACGCCAAGGCGGCCCCAAGCCAGTGGGGCCAATGGTTCAAACGGCTGCCAGGGGTTGGGTGCCCACGGGCAGGCCAATAGCGGCGTGGGTCAACATGCGTTCCACGTAGCGGGCGATCAGGTCGATCTCCAGGTTGACCTGGCTGCCGGCCTTCAAGTGCTTGAGCGTGGTGACTGCCACGGTGTGCGGGATCAGATTGATCGAGAACTCGCAGCCGTCGGCATCGTCCCGGACGGAATTGACCGTAAGCGACACGCCGTTCACCACCACGGAGCCCTTGTAGGCCAGATACTTGCCCAGCTCTACCGGAGCCCGCACGCGCAGTTCGTGCGATTCGTTGACCGGCGCGAAGTATGTGACCGTGCCCAGGCCGTCCACATGGCCGGATACGAGGTGCCCGCCGATGTGGTCAGCCAGGCGCAGAGCCTTCTCCAGATTGACCTCGCCGGGGCGTTCCAGCCCGACCGTCTTGGACAGCGATTCGCGCGATACATCCACGTCGAAGCGGGTCTCGGTTTTGGCGACGACCGTCATGCATGCGCCCTGGATGGCAATCGAATCGCCCAAGGCCACGTCGGCTAGCGGCAGGCCGCCGGCGTCGATGGACAAGCGCACGCCGGCATCGGCGTTGTCGCCAAGCGGCGAGACGGTTTCAATACGGCCAACTGCGGCGACGATTCCGGTGAACATAAGCAATCAATCCGTCGGGTTGCGGCGCGCCAGGATGCGGAGATCGCCCCCGATGCGCGAGATATCGTGAAAGAAGAATTCGGCCGCGCCTTCCAGCGTCTGCAGCGGCCCCATATTGAACATGCCCTGGCCCGAGCCGAGCACCTTGGGCGCCAGATAGACTAGGATCTCGTCAACCAGCCCTTCGCGCAGCAGCGAGCCGTTGAGTTTGAAGCCGGCTTCGACGTGCAGCTCGTTGATTTCGCGGCGACCCAGTTCGCGCAGGACTGCGGCCAGATCGACTTTTCCTGCGGCGTTCGGCAGCAGGATGACCTCCGCGCCGCGCTCGCTCAACGCACGCATGCGGCCAGCTTCGGGTTGAGCGGCAAAAATGAGCGTCGGCTCGTGGTGCCCATCTGCGGTGAGGATGTGGGCGTCGAGTGGCACGTCCAGCGCCGAGTCGATCAGCACGCGGCGAGGCTGGCGCGGAGTGTTGATGGCGCGCACGGTCAGTCGCGGATTATCTTCGCGTACGGTGCCGATGCCGGTCAGGATGGCACAGGCACGCGCGCGCCAGCGGTGCCCGTCGTTGCGCGCTTCGGCTTCGGTAATCCATTGGCTGACGCCGTTGTCCAGCGCGGTGCGGCCGTCCAGCGATGCGCCGACCTTTACGCGCACCCAGGGCGTGCCGCGCGTCATGCGCGAAACGAAACCGATGTTCAGCTCACGCGCCTCGCGCTCCAGCAGACCGCAACGCACGTCCACGCCGGCATCGCGCAGCTTCTGCAGACCACGCCCGGAGACGGCAGGATTTGGATCTTCCATGGCCGCCACCACGCGTGCAATGCCTGCTTCGACCAGTCGATCTGCGCAGGGCGGGGTGCGGCCAAAGTGGCTGCAGGGCTCCAGCGTCACATAAGCGGTGGCGCCGCGCACGTCCTGGCCGCGCGACTGGGCATCCTTGATGGCTTGGACTTCAGCGTGGTCCTGGCCGGCGGGTTGTGTGTAGCCCTCGCCGATAACGGTGTCGTCTCGCACGATCACGCACCCGACGCGCGGGTTGGGCGTGGTGGTGAACAAGCCCTTCTCGGCCAGCGCCAGGGCGCGCTGCATCATGGCGTGGTCGAAGTCGGAGAACATGAGCAAGAAAACGGGAGTTTGGGTTAATCGTTGTTAGCCGAGGCGCCAGTGCCGCACGTTTTGGTGTCCTTGGCCGGATCGCAGATGCGGGCGCGGCCTGCGGAACTGATACGGACCCGCCGCTCATGTGCTCCAGATCGGATTGTCAGCGTGCCGTAGAGCTGGCTGCCGTTGCGCTGTCGCGAGTATCCCACAGGTGCAAAAGAGAGGGTGTCGACATCCTGCTGTGACGCCGTGAACGCAAATTCGACGGGCGGCATCACAGGCGGCGACACGCGCATCAAGATATCTTGGGTGCCGGGTTCAAGGGGCGTCGCCTGCGTTTGCGGCGAGGGCGTCATATACATCGCCCATCCCGACGACCAGCCTTGCCCAGCGTTGGACGGGCCGAGGTGGACCCACGCACGCTGATCGCGCGACATGGTCTGCGCCAGCGAGATCGCGCTGACAAAGCGGTCGGCCAGAACGACGACGGTCTCGCGTTGCCACCAATTCAACGCTGCGGGCGCGGCGAACACCGCAAGGATCGATATCACGCTCAGGACGACGACGAGCTCAGTCAGCGTGAAGCCGGCCCGCAGACGAGACGCGTTCATGGCCAGCATGCGGGCGATGCCGGTTGGCGCGTATTGCCGATCTGCGTGAACCGTTCGCCGGTGTTGCGCAGGATAAGCGCGCCGCAGTCGGTGCCCGCGTGCACCGGCTGGGCGACGACTTCAATGCAATGTGCGGCAGCACGCCCATCGCACGGGCCAGCAAGCAAGTGATAGCCGGAGATGTATTCCGGAATGTTGGCCGGTGAGGAGCTATTGCCTGTGTGCGCATACTGGCGTTCCAATTCCACCATGGTTGAGACCAGCGCCGCATGCGCCGCAGTCCGCCGCGCGCGCTCATGGTGTCTCGACCAGGTTTGTATGGCGGCGCCGGTCAACAACGCAGCGATAACCAATGCGATCGTAAGCTCGACAAGCGTGAATGCGGCATAGCGATACTTCATCGTAGGCCCTCCTCGATCAGCTCACGCCAGTTCAGGCGGCCGAGCATGAAGGTTTGCGAATGGGGGGCGGTTGCGTCGTGCTGGTCGCTTGTGGTGTAGACGCGTTGTGTCACCGTGCCACTGGGTCGAATGGTGGGCAGTGCAGCTTCGGTGGTGGTCTGAGGCGTGGATGTATGGCGCGGCACTCGGGGGCGGAAGACTGTTTGCAGCACGACACTGACCGCGGGGTCGGCGCCAAATCCTGCTGCCGTGATGCGATACAACCAAAGCGGTGGCGTGTCATCGCTATGCCGAGTTTGGCCGTGCCATCGATCGGGAATCGGCTCAATGACGTACCGCGCAGTGCGGCCAGCAGTGCGCAGGGTGCCTGGGAGGCGTGCGTCGATCTCTACGGCGAGGGTGGTTGCATCGAGCAGTCGCGCCAACATCCAGAGCGACTGGTCGGGTTGCGGCTGACATAGCCCGAGCGAGACGTCGCTGCCGCACGCTCCCATGAGGAAGCCTCGTCGCGAACCCGGTTCCAGGGCGGCGATACGTTCCCGGGGCAAGGCCGCCATACATTCGAGGTTCGTGGGCGTTTCGGTGGCGACGGACAGTTCGCACTCCGCCGCATTCAGCGCCATTTCGGCGCCGTATTTGGCCAAGGCACGATCGGCCGTGAGAGACGTGCGGTGTCGTTGATCCAACACCAGATGGAAGGTCGCCGTGGTCAGTAGGCCGAGCAACACCACCGCAGGCATCACGACCATCATCGAGAAACCACGCGCTTTGGCGCTAACGCTCAACATACGTCCACATCGCAGGCGAGTGGATTGCGCAAGCGTACCGTTGCCGTGAAAACGGCACGACGGCGTTGGGGTTCGGTTGGCGTGAAGTGCAAGTCCTGTGCGTCGGCGCCTTCAACTCGCTTGAGGTCGGGAAATAGCGCGAGTGTGGACGTGGCCTTGTTGGCTGACCTGGGCGTGTTGTATTCGCCGCGAACGACCAGCGCGATGTGCACGGCTTGAACCTGGCGCCATTGCTCGGTAGTGAGCGACCGCGCGGACAGTGTCGTGCTCGAGGTGCCGCCGGGGGAGCGAACCACATACAGAAGCTGCATTGTTTCGACGCCGCGGACCATGCTATTAGATGTCCAACGGCCCCCCACAGTCTGACCGGCTTGATGCCTTCGCGAGCGGCACATGAGCTGCGGTTCTTGATCCGTCGATCGGGCGAGATAAAGCAGCATGTATCCCGCGCGCTGGTCGTCGCCGCCGTTTTGAACCGGCTCAGCGACCCCGTAGCCGGAGCAATCGATGATGCTGTCGTCAGCTCGCTGCGGGTTGGCATGCATGCTGCGGCCAGCAAAGCGGACCAGCACGGCATCGCTGTTTCGGATGCCACTGCCGTTGCAGCCAAGGACTTCCGTTTCGGGAGGGGTGCAACTGTCCGCACCTTGAATCGATAGCGTCGCCTTCGCGTCTGGCCATCGGCGCTCTGGCGATGCTGCTGGCGTATCGGTTGCCCACCCTGCATGCTGCAGTGCCATTGTCAGCAATTCCAGCGCTTGCGTGCCGCGGCTTTCGATCAGGGCATCGTCGGCAACGCGCTGATAGCTTGCACGGGCCAGGAGTGTCAGTTGCAGCGCGATGCCAAGCACGATCAGCCCGACCAGCGTGCCGATCAGCAACTCCGCAAGCGTCGCGCCCCGCCGAGCATGAGAGAGCCGGCACATGTCAGTGCACGTTTGCGGATTCGGCCCGGTTGTTTTGCGTTCGGACGTTGGTCGATAGCTGTCGCAGGCTTTGGCTGGTGATCTCCATCCGTTCAAGTGCGGTCAAGGTGCCCGCCGCACATAGGGACAATACGGCAAGTGCGACAAGGGATTCGAGCAAGATGGCGCCGTGTTGGCGCTTGACGTGATGGCAGGCAGGCATGAGTCGACGGACACTTCGAAAGTCGCTCAAGTTAGTGTGAATTTGGCCGTATAACTGTCATATCTGGTCAATACCCTCCCCGGGAGTCGGGCGCGCGGCGTCCATGTTGCGACGGATCGTTGGTTTTTCACCAACACTGGCTTTCCCGAATCTCGCGGTTGAAGGAGGGGGTTGTTGACACTTTTTGACTAATTCCCCACTATTCCGGGGATGCAATCTGCCTGGGCTTTTTTGTCGCGCAGATGATCACGTTCACGGGGGTCGGACGTGAGCCATCGTAGAAGAACTCAAATTAGTTCCAAATTGGCAGCGCGCGAACTCGATTGCGTCGTGACTGCCGCATAAAACAATAGTCGGGGGTTCGAGTCATGCTTAACGGGATCTCGCCCATTGGGCGATGTGGGTTTCTAGCCAGTCGTTTTTTGCACTGATATGGCGGCAGCGGTCCGCAATCACCTTACCGCGCATCAACTTCAATCGTCACGCAACCGTTGGTCTGGGTACCAGGGAGAATGGCGTGGCGAAGCTGTCGGCGTTCGCGCCGACAAAGTGTCGTGTCACAGCCAAATTGATACAGATATGTCGCACCCGAATGGGCGAAGCGGCGTGCGGGGGCGCGCCGATTGCATTCGCTCGAAACGCATTCAGGGCGTCTCGCTGGTTGAGTTGATGGTGACGTTGGCGATCGTGGCGGTTCTGGCGGTAATAGCGACACCATCGTATGTCGGGCTTACACAGCGGACGCGGTTGCAGGCCGAAGCCAATTCTTTGGTCAACGATCTGCAATTTGCTCGTAGTGAGGCGATCAAGCGCGGACAGCCGGTTAGTCTTTGTCCATCGTCCAACGGTACCGCATGCAATACGACCAACACGAGTAATTGGGAAGCCGGCTGGATCGTCTTCAATGACATCAATGGCTCGGGTACGACAGATTCCACCAGCGATGTACCGCTGCGCGTGCGTGGCCCCCTTCCGAGCGGCGATACGTTCAGGCCCAGTCCCGCGGCTTCTGCGGTGACGTATAACCGCGATGGGTTCGCGACCAATTTGATCAATGGCACCGTCACGATGACGTTACATACCGCGGCGCCAGTCAATGACAGTGCAACGCGGTGCGTTGCGATCAACATGGTCGGCCGGCAAATCGTACAGACGAAGGGGACCGGCGCATGCAACTGATTATGCGGCGCCGTGCTGCGGCTGGATTCTCGCTGATCGAGGCGCTGATCACCATGGTGGTGGTTGGCGTGGGTCTGCTGGGTTTGGCAAAAATTCAGGCGGCAGCAGTGGGCAATACGCAGATCTCGCGCATACGTTCGCTGGTTGCGCTGCAGACCGAAAGCCTAGCAGCCGCCATGCACGGAAATAGCGCTTTCTGGGCTGCGGGAGGCACAGCTCCCGCAACGTTTAGCGTGACGGGCACGACTATCACAGACAGCTCGAATGTGTTGAATCAGACACTGACCGCCGGCGCGTGCCTTTCTGGGAAGTCCTGTACGCCGGCTCAATTGGCTGCATACGATGTTCAGCAATGGGCCAGCACGATGAACGCGAACTTCCCGGGCTATTCCGCTACCGTCAATTGCACAACGGCAACGGGTGTGCCGGTGAGCTGCAACATCACGGTGAGCTGGAATGAAAAGTACGTCGCGATCAACAGCACAACGTCAGCGTCCGGGGTGGTCACGGCGTCCACCCAGAGCTTTACGGTTTACGTCCAGCCATGAGCGCCAATTCGATGACGCACCGGATGCAATCGGCACGCAGCCAAGGCGGTACGAGCCTAGTCGAGATACTGATCGCTATGGTGATTGCGCTGTTCATCATGACTGGCGTGGTCGTTGTATTCGTGAACATGCAGAAGAGCTTCACGAGCCAGGATCAGCTTGCGCAGTTGCAAGACAATGAGCGACTGGCGCTGACCATCTTGACCAATGTTGTACAGCAGGCGGGGTATTTCCCCAACCCGACAGTCAACACGGCCCTATCGGCATTCCCGGCGAATGGCTCGCTGGCTGCCGGCCAGGTGATTTCCGGTACTTCGGGTGCCACCGCAGGTACGGATACGGTAACAACTCGGTTTGCGACTGCCAGTGGGGACGGCACCATGAACTGTCTGGGCCAGACAAACACGACCGGCGCTCAGCAGGTCTACATCAACACATTGTCTGTCAATGCCAATAACGAACTGCAATGCGCGATGACGCTTATCTCCAGCGGTGTAACTACCACGGTACCGCTGGTGAGTGGCGTCACCAGATTGAGCGTGCTGTATGGCACTGATACCAACAGCAACGGCTATGACGACTCTTATCTGACCGCCGCGCAGGTGGCGGCGTCGGGTTATTGGTCGCAAGTCCATACCGTTCAGGTCACGCTCACCTTTACGACACAGTTTGGTAACCAAGTTGGGCAGGCGCAGAGCACAACGTGGGTGCAGAACATCGGCCTGAAGAATCAGTCATGAGCATCACCATGCGTTTTTCCAAGCTGCCAAATCGCGCTGACCGTGGGTACACCCTCGTTGTTGGATTGCTTCTGCTGGTTGTTCTCACGCTGTTTGCTATTGGCATGTTCCGTAGCTTTGGCTTGCAAGAGAAGATTGCGGCCAACACGCGAGATAAGCAGCGTGCGCTTGAGGCTGCACAGAGCGCCCTTCAGTACGGCGAATGGTGGCTGGGGCAGGGCAACGGCTCGCCCGGCATCGCGTGCTCAGGTGTAAACAATGGCAACACGCTCGCAAATATGCGGGTGTGCAACACCGCTCTGGCGACCCCCTCTACTTTGCCGTGGGGCGTTGGGTCAACCTATCTGCCGCCTTCCATGACGGCGAACGGCGGTGGGGGCATGGCCGGTGCGAGCTCTCCAGCGGGGGATATCAACTACGCAGGTGTCCCAGGCTTATACATCAACTACATGGGTATGAGCCCGAACGGGCTTGCTCAGCTTTTCCAAGTCACCGCCTATGGTTTTGGCGGTGATGCAACGACAGCAGCAGTGGTGCAGAGCACCTATCGCATTAGTTCTGGCGCCAAAGATCTGGGGCAACAGTGATGAAAACAATTCAACGGGTGGGTTTGCTGGCAACCGCTGCGCTACTGCCAGGTGTTGCCAGGGCGCAGTTGGTGATCAGCGACACGCTGACGGGTGCCTCGTCTTCATATAACTGGAAGGCCCTCAATGGTGCTTGCCTGACCGCGGGCAATGGCAGCGGCACAATTCCGGCGTGTTCGGGGCTCAGCTACTACAGTGGTACGACCCTGGTGGGGGGCGTCACTGGTACGCTTCCCGATGCGGTGGGCTCGGGGGCTCTGCGTCTGACCAATGGTGATACAACCACGGGTAGCAACGGCAATAACCAGACGGGCGCTGTCGTTTCCAACTTCACCTTCCCGACCAATCAGGGCATACAGGTAACGTTCACGACGGTGACGTACGGTGGTAATGCCTATAAGAATGCCGCTGGCCAAGCGTCCGGCGCTGACGGCATCAGTTTCTTCTTGGCCGACGGAAAGTACCCGGCTACGGTCGGGGCGCTGGGGGGCAGTCTGGGTTACAGCTGTTCTAACGGCAACCCTACGTACGATGGCGTGCAGGGTGGTTATATCGGCCTCGGTATCGATGAGTTCGGAAACTTCTCGAACGCCGGCGACAACACCAGCTCCGGAGCCAGCGGTGGCGCAATTCCCGGTCGCATTAGCTTGCGCGGTGCGGGCAACACCAACTGGGCGAACTTGTCCACTAAGTACGCGAAGTATTATCCGTCGGCCTTGAGCACGACGCAGATGAACGCTGTGCAGAGCACGTGTGCAGCAGGCTATCTATACAACTTTAGCGGTACGGGGCAGCAGGACGCGAACGGTTACTACATCGACGACGGCAGCCAGACGACCGAGCAGATTCCATATAACTACAACTATCTTGGCGGCGATACGTTAAGTAGTACCGTCAAGCTCTATAGCCAGGAAGCTGCTGGAAAGAATTCGGCAGGTGGCAGCAAGGCGGTTCGGGGGAACGCGACCCCCATCACCTACGCACTTAGTATCACACAAGACGGTCTGCTGAGCCTCTCATATAGCGTGAATGGCGGCACAGCGCAGCCTGTGATCACAAACCAAAGTATCACCGCGTCGAACGGGCCGCTGCCTGCGTCATTCCGCTTTGGTTTCTCAGCCGGTACCGGCGGTGGCAGCAACGTGCACGAAATCACCTGCTTCAAGGCGGCTCCGGTGGGGCAAGCCAACAGTTCAGCAGGTACCAACGTGCAGCAGTCGGCTCGCGTGGAAGCCGGGACGCAGGTGTATCTCGCCTACTATCATCCGACCAACTGGTGGGGGGAGTTGACCGCGCAGAACCTGGTGATGGACCCGACCACGGGCATTGTCTCCATCGCAACCAATGCCAACTGGAATGCCAGTTGCACCTTGACCGGCGGGGCATGCCCGGCCATCAGTTCTACGTCCACTGTGACAGCGCAAGCCCCTTCAGCGCGAAGCATTTTGACGTGGAATGGCACCAGCGGCATTCCGTTCCAGTGGTCGAACCTCACATCAGCGCAGAAGAATGTTTTGGACAGTAGTTCCGCGAGCAGCACCAGCAGCCCGCGTCAACTCTATCTGCGTGGAGATCGCAGCAAAGAGGTCGCCAGTGGCGGCGCCTTCCGCACCCGTACTGGCGTGATGGGCGACATCATGAACTCCAGCCCGACCTGGGTCGGAGCGCCATCGGCACCGTATACCGGACCTTGGGTGGATTCTCTTTATTCCTCGGCAACTCCGTCCGAGCCTGCCGGTAGCTATGCCCTCTTCAAGACCAATAATGCACAGCGGGCGAACGTTGTGTACGTTGGCGCAAATGACGGCATGCTGCATGGTTTCCGTGCAGGTGGTTACGATGCCAATGGCAATTTCACTACGGCGACGACGCCGAACGACGGGAAGGAAGTTCTTGCCTACATGCCGGCAGCGGCCCTGAACACCATCTACAACACCAACGGCAAACTGGATTTCAGCTCCCCTTCGTATGCGCACAATCTGTATGTGGATGCGACTCCCGGGACAGGCGAGCTCTACTACAAAAATGCCTGGCATACGTGGCTGGTCGGTGGGCTGGGTGGTGGTGGCAACGCCTCCGGCGCGATTGCGGACAACACGAGCGTAGGCACGGGCGCTCTTTATGCCCTCGATATCACTAATCCCGCCAACTTCAGTGAGGGCAACGCCAGCTCGCTAGTTATCGGCGAATGGTCGTCCGCCAATCTCAAGTGCACCAACGTCGCCGGTTGTGCCAGCTATCTTGGTAACACCTACGGTACCCCAGTGATCCGCCGTCTTCACAATGGCAATTGGGCGGTGCTATTCGGAAATGGACTGAATAGCTCAAGCGGTGGTGCAGGTCTGTACATCATGCTGGTGGCAAGCGATGGAACCACATCCTTCTACTACCTCGACACGGGCTACGGCCCGAGCAAGGATCCTCTGAAAGCCAACAATAAGAACGGTATCGCCTATGTAACGCCAGCGGATCTTGATGGCGATCACATTACCGACTATGTGTACGCAGGCGATGCGTTCGGCAACGTCTGGCGTTTCGATCTGACGTCGCAGAATCCAGCATCCTGGAGCGTTTCCAGCGCGCCAATGTTCTCAACGCCGGCTGGTCAACCGATCACCAGCAAGGTGGCGGTTGCAGCCATCCCGGGTAGCGGCACAGGAGCGCCGCGTGTGCTCGTCAGCTTCGGCACCGGTCAGGCGTTCCCCGTAACGCAGACCAGCGCAGCCGCCTATTCCAGCAACACTGCACAGTCCCTGTATGGTGTCTGGGACTGGAACATGAACGCTTGGAACGCGATCGCACCGGCGGCTGCGGTCTATGCAACCCTGACCGGCCCGCAGACGGTGACTGCGTCGACCCTGCAGACGCAGAGCATTACCAACACGTCCGTCAGTTCGGGCACGATGCCGTCCTACCGGACTGTGAGCAACAACAAGGTGTGTTGGGTGGGTTCGACAGCGTGTGGCACTAGCAGTACTGCCAATACCCAGTTCGGCTGGAAGCTCGCGCTGCCCAGCACCACCACGGGCTCTGGTTCGAGTGCGGTTACCAACTATGAACAGGTGGTCTATAACCCAACGCTCGCCTATGGCATGTTCATTGTCAACACGACGGTGCCTGGCACGCAACAGGTTTTGTCCTGTACCTCGACGCCTGCGTCTGGCTACACCATGGCCATCTCTGTCGCATCGGGTGGGGCGGGCACCGCGTCGTTCTTCGGTGACAACAACAATAACTTCCCGACACTCAACGGCGGCATTGTCAGCGGTATCGGTTTGAGTGGTACCGGCACACCGTCTATCGTGACCGCCAACAAGCTGCCGTATCTGGTGCAGCAGACAGTGAACGGCACGGGTACGGTCAACCAGATCAACCCGAGCGCCGCCGGTGTTGGCTCGCGCATGACTTGGACCAAGCTGCGCTGATCATGAGTCGAAATACAACTTCTACCCTGTCACGTGGCGAAAGCGGTTTCTCGTTGATGGAGCTGATGATCACGGTAGCGATCATCGCCATCCTGGCCCGCATCGCCTATCCGTCGTACCAGCAATACATCCTCAAATCGCACCGGGCAGATGCGAAGACCGCACTGCTGGATTTGGCAGTGCGCCAAGAGCGGTTTTTTACACTGCAGAATAACTATGCAGCGTCGCCCGCTTCGCTGGGCTATGCGGCGGCGAGCTTTCCGTTCGCCATTCAGTCTGGCACGCAGTCGTACTATCAGCTGAATGTTGCGGTAACGGGCACGGCCGGCGCGAGTGGTGCTGCAGCGCCTGGCTATTCCGCTTCCGCTGTGCCGGTCAGTCCGCAGACGGCCGATGCATGTGGGACATACACCATCAACCAACTCGGCGTACAAAGCAACGCAAACATGGCTGCGGGTACCACGTCAGCGCAGTGTTGGTAACAGGAAACAAGAAAGGGCCCGTCGGGGCCCTTTTTCATTTCCGCACATTCGTCGCCGCAACCTCATCCAGCACGTCCCGAAACTCAGCCAGATCCTCAAAACTCCGATACACCGACGCAAACCGGATGTACCCGATCTTGTCCAGCCGCTTGAGTTCGCGCATCACCAGCTCGCCCACGCGATCGCTGCCGATTTCCTTCTCGCCGTGGCTGAGGAGTTTTTCTTCGATGCGGGCGATGGCCTCGTCGATGGCCTCGGCGGAAACGGGGCGCTTGCGCAGCGCCAGGCGCATGGAATCCTTGACCTTGTTGCGGTCGTAGTCGACACGGCTGCCGTTCTTTTTGACGACGGCGGGGAAGAACAGCTCGATGCGTTCGTAGGTGGTGAAGCGGCGGTCGCAGGATTCGCAACGACGGCGGCGGCGCACGGTGTCGCCTTCTTCCGACATGCGGGTATCAATGACCTGGGTGGCCGCGTGGCCGCAAAAGGGGCATTTCATGCCGGTGGTCTCCTCGGCAACCTCAAAGAACGCACTGCGCTAAAAGAACAACGCCGCGATGGCCCCTCATTCAATTCGGGGCGCATCGCGGCAGGGTACTACGTGGCCGGAAGATCCGGCCATCGGCGGATGCCTCAGCCGTAGACCGGGAACTGCTTGGTCAGCTCAGCCACCTTGGCGCGCACGGCGGCGATGTTGGCCTCGTCGTGCGGGTTGTCCAGCACATCGGCGATCAGGTGGGCGACCTTCACGGCCTCGGCTTCCTTGAAGCCACGCGTGGTCATGGCGGGCGAACCCAGGCGCACGCCCGACGTCACGAACGGCTTTTCCGGGTCATTCGGAATGGCGTTCTTGTTGACCGTGATGTGTGCATCACCCAGTACCTTTTCGGCTTCCTTGCCGGTGATCTTCTTGGCGCGCAGGTCGACCAGCATCACGTGGCTTTCGGTGCGGCCGGAGACGATACGCAGGCCGCGGGCCATCAGCGTTTCGGCCATGGCTGCCGCGTTCTTCACCACCTGTTGCTGGTAAGCCTTGAACTCGGGCGACAGTGCTTCCTTGAACGCCACCGCCTTGCCAGCAATCACGTGCATCAGCGGGCCGCCCTGGATACCCGGGAAGATCGCCGAGTTGATGGCCTTCTCGTGTTCGGCCTTCATCAGGATCACGCCGCCGCGCGGGCCGCGCAGGCTCTTGTGCGTGGTGGTCGTTACAAAGTCAGCGTGCGGCACCGGGTTCGGGTACACACCGGCGGCGATCAGGCCGGCGTAGTGGGCCATGTCCACCATAAAGTACGCACCAATCGACTTGGCGATCTTGCCGATGCGCTCGAAATCGATGCGCAGCGCAAATGCCGATGCGCCGGCGATGATCAGCTTCGGCTTCTTCTCTTGTGCCAGGGCTTCCAGCGCGTCGTAATCGATGTCTTCCTGAGCGTTCAGGCCGTAGCTGACCACGTTGAACCACTTGCCGCTCATGTTGAGCGCCATGCCGTGCGTCAGATGGCCGCCTTCAGCCAGGCTCATGCCCATGATCGTGTCACCCGGCTTGAGCACGGCGAAGAACACGCCCTGGTTGGCCTGCGAGCCCGAGTTCGGCTGCACGTTAGCGGCTTCGGCCCCAAAGAGCTGCTTCACGCGGTCGATGGCGAGCTGTTCCACCACGTCCACGTATTCGCAACCGCCGTAGTAACGCTTGCCGGGGTAGCCCTCGGCGTACTTGTTGGTCAGTTGCGAGCCCTGCGCGGCCATCACGGCCGGGGACGTGTAGTTCTCGGAGGCAATCAACTCGATGTGGTCTTCCTGACGCTGATTTTCCTTCTGGATGGCGGCAAAGATTTCGGGATCGATCTGGTCGATCGTATAGCGGCTGCGTTCGAACATGGCGAGTGTCTGGTCTGAAACGAAACGGAAATGGCAGAGATCGGGCGAGGCGTGGGGAAACATGCGCGCGGCTTGAACGACTGCGCTCGGCGTTGGCCGATTGCAGAGGTGTCCGAGTCACCCTGTGCTTCCCATTCGCTGCCCAGGCGAGCGGCAGGCGCCGTTGTGCATGACGCCAGAAACCTTGCGCTTCCTCGTGGTCGCTGCCCACATGTCGAAGCCGCTCAAAGCAGCTTCAGGATTCGCCAGTCGCGCAAGGTGGAATGGTTGTTCGCGAGTGTACGACAGCCCCATGGCCGCCGCAAGAAGCGGGCGTGCAGACACGCACATTGCGGTGCAATAGGGCACAAGGCTTCAGGTAAACTCTGACCTTTCGCATTTTCAGGTCCGGAGACACTTCCATGATCGTATTCGTGACCGGCGCAACGGCCGGGTTCGGCGCTGCCATCGCGCGGCGTTTCGTGCGAGAAGGCCATCGTGTGATCGCGGCAGGCCGCCGCCAGGACCGCCTCGACGCGCTCAAGGCCGAATTGGGCGACGCCGTGCTGCCGTTCGTGCTGGACGTGCTGGATGCCGACGCCGTTGCGGCCTTGCCGGGCTCCCTGCCCGAGGGTTGGCGCGAAGTCGATGTCCTGGTGAACAACGCCGGCCTGGCACTGGGCCTGGAACCCGCCCAGCGTGCCGACCTGACCGATTGGGACCGCATGATCGGCACCAACTGCTCCGGGCTCGTGCATATGACGCGTGCGCTACTTCCCGCCATGGTGGAGCGCAATCGTGGTCACATCATCAACATTGGCTCGATCGCGGGGACATATCCGTATCCGGGCGGCAACGTGTATGGCGCCACCAAGGCGTTCGTCCGCCAGTTTTCGTTGAACTTGCGGGCAGACCTGACCGGCACGCGCGTACGCGTATCGAACGTCGAGCCAGGGCTGTGCTCCGGCACGGAGTTTTCCAACGTGCGTTTCAAGGGCGACGATGCCCGTGTGGAGAAGGTTTACGAAGGCACGGAAGCCCTCACCGCCGACGACATCGCCGAAGCGGTCTACTGGATGGCGGCGCTGCCGGCGCACTTCAATGTCAACGCGATGGAGCTGATGCCCGTTTGCCAGTCATTCTCGGCCACCAGCGTGACGCGAGGCATGGCCTGAATTCGAGCGCAAGCCCTCGGCCAGTCGGTGGATGTCTGGCCGTCATTTGCGTCTTGGTAAAATTACCCAATGTCTTCTTTTGACTGGAACCTGCGCGTGTATTGGGAAGATACCGACGCAGGCGGCGTCGTGTTTTACGCCAACTATTTGAAATTTTTCGAGCGCGCCCGCACCGAGTGGCTGCGCGCGCTTGGGGTCGATCAGCAGGTGCTGGCCGACACGACCGGAGCCATTTTCGTGGTGCGTAGCACTGCCGTGGATTACCGCGCGCCGGCACGCCTGGACGACCTGCTTCAGATCCGTTCGCGTATGGAACGGGTCGGCCCCGCGTCGGTCCAATTCGCCCAAGAAGGCTGGCGCGGCGACGTTTTGCTCGCATCAGGCACGATTCGTGTTGGATGTGTCGACCGGCTCACTTTCCGGCCGACCCCGATTCCCGCTCCCGTACTCGCAACCATCAAAGCCGCCGCATGAATCCCGTCGAGGTCACACAAGATCTGTCGATCGTGTCGCTGGTGCTGCATGCCAGCCTCCTGGTCCAATTCGTCATGGGCCTCTTGCTGGTGATGTCGCTGTTCTCATGGACGTACATCTTCCGCAAAGCCTTTGCACTACGCGCAGCGCGCAGCCAGACCGAATCGTTCGAGCGCGATTTCTGGGCCGGCGGCGACTTGCAGGCGCTGTATCAGAGCGCTGCCAACAACCGCCACACCACCGGCGCGCTGGAACGTATCTTCGAAGCCGGCATGCGCGAATATTTGAAAGCGCGTGAGCTGCAGCGCGGCGGCGGCGATCCGAGTGCCATCCTCGATGCTTCCCGCCGTGCCATGCGTGCGGCTTACCAGCGTGAGATGGACTCGCTCGAATCGCACCTGCCATTCCTGGCGTCGGTCGGCTCGGTCAGTCCGTATATCGGCCTGTTCGGCACGGTCTGGGGGATCATGAACGCCTTTCGCGGCCTGTCCAACGTACAACAGGCGACCCTCTCGGCCGTAGCGCCCGGTATTGCCGAAGCGCTGGTCGCCACGGCCATCGGTCTGTTTGCGGCCATTCCGGCGGTGATTGCCTACAACCGCTATGCCACCGAGATCGACCGCCTGGCCAACCGCTTCGAGAGCTTCATGGAAGAGTTCTCGAACATCCTCCAGCGCCAGACGCGCTAAGGAGTCGCGCTCATGGCTACCATCCAGCGAACGCGCCGCGCCCGACGGGCCAAGGCCGACATCAACGTCGTTCCGTACATCGACGTGATGCTGGTGCTGCTGGTCATCTTCATGGTGGCGGCGCCCGTGGTGAACCCGGGCGTGGTCAATCTGCCATCGGTGGCAAACGCGACGCCGCAGCAGACGCAGCCGCCCATTGTGGTGACCATCAAGAGCGACGGCACGATCCTTGCTCGCATCAAGACCGGTTCCGGCGCCACCGAGCAGAAGCTCGCCAACAACAACGAGCTGCGCGCATTCGTGAAGCAGCGCACCGACGAAAACCCCGACCAGCCCGTCGTGATTGCAGCCGACAAGTCGGTCCAGTACGACCGCGTGCTGACCGTGATGAGCGTGCTCAAGGGCGATGGCGTGAAGCGCGTCGGCCTGATGGTGAAATCGTCATGAGCACGCTGAAGAATCCGGGCGAGGCAACCTGAACGTCATGGCTACGACGTCGTTGCACCGTTACGAGCCTGTTCGCGAGCGCGGCACGCTGCGCGCGTTCGGGCTGGCGGTCCTGACACACGTTCTGCTGATCATCTTTCTGTACTTTGGCGTGCAGTGGCAGAGCAGTACCCCGCGCGGCGAGGAGGCTGAACTGTGGGACGAGGCGGCGGTTCAGCAGGCCGTGCAGCAGGCCGCGCCGGTGCCCGAGGTCAAGCCCGAACCGGTGATCAAGGCGCCGCCGGCCAAGGTGGAAGAGGAAGCGGATATCGCGCTGGAGCAGCAAAAGCGCAAGCGCGAACAGGAGGCTGCTGCCGCCCGTGAGGCCGAACTCGCTCGGCGCGCCGCAGAAGAACGGGCAGAAGCCCAGCGTCAAGCCCGTCTGAAGGAAGAGCAACAGGCGCGTCAGGCGGAACTCCAACGCAAGGCCCTGGCCGAACAGCGGGCCAAGGAAAAGGCCGCTGAGAAGGCTGCCGCGGACGCAGCGCAGGCCCGCAAGAATGCACAGCTTCAAGCCCAGGCCGAAGCGAAGGCGAAGGCGGAAGCCGAGGCGAAGCAGAAGGAATTGAAGGCCAAGGCCGCCGCAGAAGCCAAGGCCAAGGCCGATGCCGAGCGTAAGGCAAGTGAATCGCGCGCCAACGCACAACGCCAGGCGCAGCTGGAACGGCTGCGTGCGATGGCCGGTGCGGGTGCGACGGGCACGGTGGCGGGTTCCGGTGGCGGTGTCGGCAATGCCCAGGGCACGGGCGGTACGGCGTCGGCCGGATACGCCGAGCGTGTGCGGGCCAAGGTCAAGCCGAACATCCTGTTCGATCCGTCGGCCGTCAATGGCAACCCGTCTGCCGTCGTGTCGGTGCAGATGGCGCCGGACGGTTCGATCCTGTCCAAGCGCCTGACGAAATCGAGTGGCAACGGCGCCTATGACGAAGCCGTGATGCGCGCAGTTGAGCGCTCCGACCCGCTGCCGCGCGATATCAACGGCAAAGCGCCGTCGAGCGTCATCCTGACGTTCCGGCCGAAGGAATAACGGGTTGGCGCTCCTCAAAGTTGCGTCGGCCAGCGTACTCAGATGCCGGATTTGATAGTAGGGAAGATGAACATGATGCGAACGATGTGGATCCCGATGTTTCGACGCGCGGCGCAGGCGCTGCTGCTGACTGCGGCAAGCGTCGGCGTGGCCCATGCCCAGCTCAACGTGGAGATCTCGGGTGTCGGCGCCAGCCAGTACCCGATCGCGATCGCCAACTTCCAGGGCGAGGCGCAGGCTCCGCAAAACCTCTCGGCGATTGTCCGGGCGGACCTGGCGCGCAGCGGCCGTTTCTCGAACGTCGATGTGGCCGGGGCAGTCGTCCCGGAAAGCCCGGCGCCTGACCTGGGTGCGTGGAAGTCCAAGGGCGCCGCAGCCTTCGTGGGCGGCACCGTGACGCGCAACGGCGACCGCTACGAAATTCGTTTCCGCCTGTACGACACCGCCAAGGGCGAAAGCCTGGGCGGCCTGTCGCTTACGCGTGGCCCTGGCCAACTGCGCCTGGCCGCGCATGAAATTGCCGATTACATCTACCAGAAGCTGATTGGCGAGCGCGGTGTTTTTGCAACGCGTCTGTCGTACGTGTCCAAGGTTGGCCGTCGCTTCCAACTGCAGATATCTGACTCGGATGGCGCCAACCCGCAGATCGCGTTGACGAGCAATGAGCCGATCATCTCGCCGTCGTGGTCGCCGGATGGCACCAAAGTCGCGTATGTGTCGTTCGAGAGCAAGAAGCCGGTGGTGTACGTGCATGACCTGGTGGCAGGCCGCCGTACGGTGATCTCGAACCAGAAGGGCAACAACTCTGCGCCGGCCTGGTCGCCGGACGGCCGTCATGTGGCGGTGTCGCTCTCGCGCGATGGCAATACGCAGGTCTACCTGGTCAACGCCGATGGCTCGGGCCTGCGCCGCCTGAGCCGCAGCAGCGCGATCGATACCGAACCGTCGTTTTCGCCGGATGGCCGGTACATCTATTTCACCAGCGACCGCGGCGGTGCGCCGCAGATCTATCGCATGTCGGTTGACGGCGAAGAGGCGGGCGCTGCGCAACGCGTGACGTTCAAGGGCAACTACAACACGAGCCCGCGCGTGTCGCCGGATGGCAAGCTGCTGGCGTACATTTCGCGCGTGGGCGGTGCCTTCCGCCTGTACACGCAGGATTTGTCGAATGGCGATGTGAACGCGTTGACGGACACCTCTAACGATGAATCGCCGAGCTTTGCGGCCAACGGCAAGTTCATCCTGTATGCCACGCGCGTTGGCGGCAAATCGGTGTTGGCCGCGGTGTCCACCGATGGCCGCACGCGTCAGGTTCTTTCCCTCCAGGCCGGCGAAGTTCGTGAGCCGGCGTGGGGTCCTTTCATGCAATAACGAAGCTGTTCCACTAGGAGAAATCGGACATGTCGAAGTCCCAAACCATGATCAAACTCGCAGCCATTGCCGCGCTGCTGGCCCTGGGCGCTTGCAGCTCGGGCGTGAAGCTGGACGATACGGCCAAGAACGGTACGGGCGGTGCCGCCGGCACGGGTGCGGATGCCCGCACGGTGACCCCGGTGGACGTGGGCCGCGACGAGCTGACCGACCCGAACAGCCCGCTGGCCAAACGCAGCATCTACTTCGATTTCGACAGCTACTCGGTCAAGCCGGAGTACCAAGGCCTGCTGGGTCAGCACTCGCGCTACCTGCAATCGCACAATCAGCGCAAGGTCCTGATCCAGGGCAACACCGACGAGCGCGGCACGAGCGAATACAACCTCGCACTGGGCCAGAAGCGTGCCGAGGCCGTGCGTCGCGCCCTGTCGTCGATGGGCGTGCCTGACAGCCAGATGGAAGCCGTGAGCCTGGGTAAGGAAAAGCCGCAAGCGACCGGCCACGACGAAGACTCGTGGGCACAGAACCGCCGCGCCGACATCGTCTATTAATCGGTACGGTTTGAAGTGGAACGCGCCGGCTGCGAGGTTGCGGCCGGCGTTCTTACGTTGGCAATCACATGAATACGATGATGAAACAGCGCGCTTATGGGGCCATGCGTCGGGCCGTCCTGCTGGCGACGCTCGTCGCGGGTGGCGCCCTCACCATGGCCGGCCCGGCGGCAGCGGGGGTGTTTGACGACGATGAGGCGCGCCGCGCCATCATCGACATGCGCGACAAGTTCAACAACTTCCAGTCGACGGCTGCCCAGCGCATCGATCAGAACAGCAAGAACCTGATCGACGCGCAAAACCAGATCGAGACACTCAAATCGGAAGTGGCGCGCCTGCGCGGGCAGAACGAAGTCCTGCAGAACAGCGTCGATACGTTGACCAAGCAGCAAAAGGATTACTACGCCGACCTCGATGCGCGCCTGAAGAAGTTCGAGCCGCAGCAAGCCACGGTGGATGGCCGCGAAGGCATGGTCCAGCCGAACGAGAAGCCGGAATACGACGCTGCGCTCAAGGCGTTCCAGGGCGGGGACTTCAAGGGCGCAGGCAATCAGTTCTCGGCGTTCGTGAAGAAGTATCCCCAAAGCCCGTATCTGCCGCTCGCGCAGTTCTGGCTAGGTAACGCGCTCTATGCGCAGCGCGACTACAAGGGCTCGAGCTACGTGCTCGAGAACATGGCGCGCAGCAACCCGCAGCATCCGAAGGCGCCCGATGCGCTGCTGCAGGTGGCGACCAACCAGGGCGAGTCTGGCCAGAAGGCGGCCGCACGCAAGACGCTGGAATCGGTGGTCTCTCAGTATCCCGGCACCGAGCAGGCCAAGACGGCGCAAAGCCGTCTGAAGTCGATGCGCTGATCGGCAGGCCGCTCGGCATGTAAACAAACGCCCGCCCGTGGCTGCACCGGCGGGCGTTTTTTCATGGACCGCTGAATAGCGGGCATATGCCCGGTTGGGCGCGGGCAGGGCGGCGGCACGCTAAAATGCGGGCCTTCCCGATTTGCTTTGCAAGGCTTTACCCATGAAAAAACGCGCCATCGTCCTGCTCTCCGGCGGGCTGGACTCTGCCACCGTGCTCGCCATGGCCAATGCGGACGGTTTTGAGACTTACGCGCTGTCGATGCGCTACGGCCAGCGCCATTCGTCCGAGTTGGAAGCAGCCAAGAAAGTGGCGGCGGCGCTCGGCGCAGTGCGACATGAAATCGTCGATCTGGACTTGCGCAAGTTCGGGGGCTCCGCGTTGACGGACGATGCGCTCGACGTGCCGACTGACGGCGCGCAGACGGGAATCCCGATCACGTATGTGCCGGCGCGCAACACGATCATGCTGTCGCTGGCGCTTGGCTGGGCCGAGGCGGTCGGCGCACGCGACCTGTTCTTTGGCGCGAATGCCGTGGACTACTCCGGCTATCCGGATTGCCGCCCCGAATACGTTGCCGCTTACGAAACGCTCGCCAACCTGGCGACAAAGGCCGGTGTGGAAGGCGAGCGCATCCGAGTGAACGCACCCATCATCGACATGACCAAGGCGGAAATCATCCAGGCCGGTGTGCGGCTGGGCGTGGACTACGGCCTGACCGTGTCGTGCTACAAGGCCGACGACGCCGGCCGCGCTTGCGGCGTGTGCGATTCGTGCCGCATCCGCAAGGCCGGCTTTGAAGCCGCGGGCGTGCCCGACCCCACCCGCTACGTCTGAGGCACCATGCCCGATATCGATCTCAACGTGTTGTCCCACACAGTGCTGTGGGGCACGTTTGCGCTGACGTTCGTGTTTGGCGCGATCCTTCAGCGCACGCACTTCTGCACCATGGGCGCGGTGTCCGATGTCGTCAACATCGGCGACTGGAATCGGCTGCGCATGTGGGCGCTGGCCATCGGCGTGGCCATGATCGGCACGGGATGCCTGAGCTGGCTTGGCCTGATCGATACGAGCAAGACGATCTACACGGCGAGCAAGCTGCTGTGGCTGTCGTCGCTGGTGGGCGGGCTGTTGTTCGGCTTCGGCATGGTGCTGGGCTCGGGGTGCGGCAGCAAGACGCTGGTGCGCATCGGCGGCGGCAATCTCAAGTCGGTCGTGGTGTTCGTGTTCCTGGGGCTTGCGGCGTACATGACGCTCAAGGGCGTGTTTGGCGTGGTGCGTGTGGCAACGGTGGACAGCGTAGCCGTTGCGTTGCCGACGTCGCAGGATCTGCCGAGCGTGCTGGGCCACGCGTTCTCCGGCGATGTGCGCATGCTGCGTCTGGTGCTGGCGCTGGGGATCGGCGGGGCGCTGTCGCTGTGGGCGCTGCTGGGGCGCGATTTCCGCACGGGCGACAACCTGCTGGGCGGCATCGGCGTCGGGCTTATCATCGTCGGCATGTGGTACGTATCGGGGCATCTCGGTTACGTGCAGGAAGATCCGAACACGCTGCAGGAAGCGTTTGTGGCGACCAACAGCGGGCGCATGGAAGCGCTGAGCTTCGTGGCTCCGGTGTCGTACACGCTGGAGTGGCTGATGTTCTTCAGTGATACATCGAAGGTACTGACGGTCGGCATTGTGAGCGTGCTTGGCGTGATTGCAGGATCGGCAGCGGTGGCGCTGGCCACGCGCACGTTCCGCTGGGAGGGCTTTGCCAATGCCGAGGACACGGGCAACCACATCATCGGCGGTATCCTCATGGGCATCGGCGGTGTCACGGCGCTCGGTTGCACGATCGGGCAAGGGCTGTCCGGTGTGTCGACGCTGGCGATCGGTTCGTTCATCGCGCTGGCCGGCATCGTGATCGGTGCGGTGCTGGCGTTCCGCTACCAGATGTGGCGAATGGAGCAGCTCGTTTGATCTGGTGAGCGTTGACAGAATCGCAGATATCTTCCTATAATCGCGGTCTTTGGGGTCTTTAGCTCAGTCGGTAGAGCAGTAGACTTTTAACCTGTTGGGTGCGCGAGACGCACAAGCCTAAGAGTAAGCGCCTACAAGGGTTTCCGACCAATTGGCGGTTCTTCTCAAGGCCCTAAAATTCGTTAAGCTACGTATAGGCTACAGATTTTAGGTGGCTGTACCCGGTAGTTTGTTGTACTTCGAAGTCGAAAGTTTTTCGGGATGGTAACTCAGTTGGTTAGAGTATCTGACTTTTAATCAGAGAGTCGAGGGTTCGAGTCCCTCCCATCCCACCATAAAATCAAGGGCTTAGCGCATGCTAAGCCCTTGTTCATTTGGGCTGCGTTTCTGTTAAGCTACAAAAACTACTCATTAGGCTACAGCCCCGCCCAGTTAATGTTCTCTGGGTAGTGCACACTGCTGTCCCAAGGCTGTTCTTGCACGGGGGCTCCATTTTTCGATTGAGTACGCAAGCATCTGGCATCCTTCCCAACCTGCCAGATGACCATGCATCCATCCGAGCTTCTCTTCAGACTTAGGCAGTTGCCTCAGGACGCTGCCGCTACCATTGGGCAGCTCGCTGTCGCGGTGGAGTGTCTCTCCGCTCAATCTCAGCAGATTCAACCTTCCGCTCCTGTTGCATTTACTCCCGATCAATTGATCACGGAGGAGGAGCTGGCAGACTGGATCAGGGAAAGCCTGAGCACCCTAAGGAAATGGCGGGTTTCAGGCAAGGGACCAAAATTCGTTCGCAAGCCAAGGCGTGTCGCCTACCTTGTCAGGGACGTTCAAGATTGGCTGGACGGTCAGAAGGTATCGTCCACGGCAGAGGCTGATGCTCGCCGCGATCAAAGGACGAAGAAGTAGCCTGTAACGAAAATCTCGCTCCTACCGATAGACGTGCGATCGCTGTCCTTGACTACAGTGGCGCGGAAAGTCCCTACCGCATGGCGAAATAGTTAAATTGTGATAGCCGTCAGTATTATCGGCGGTAGTCGACGCGCCCACTCAATAGGTTATGCCTCGCGGCATTCTGTTTCGATATAGAAAAGTAAACGACATTGACCTCGAAAGTTGAGCAAAGTCCCGAACTGAATTTTCTTGCACAATAAAATTAAGGCTTTACCAACACCAGTCAATATGATTTACGAGAAAATAGAACAAGCCCAGTCAGCTAGATATTCATACAAAAAACATAAAAATATGCAACCTCCCCAGGAAATATACCCCACAAATAAATATAGCCAAACGACGGCAATTAAAGCTCATCATTAAGCCGATTTCTTATCTAAAATAGGCGCAATGCGATATAATCAAGTTTATCGCTCAACAGCCCCTCCCACCAATGACAAAGTTCGTCAAACACTTTGGTCCCAATTCAATCGGGCGAGATTTTGCCGTGGGCGACATTCATGGTTGCTTCTCTCGCTTGAATAGTGCATTGAATACTATAGAGTTTGACCCATCCAAAGATAGGCTGTTCTCAGTTGGTGACTTGGTTGATCGAGGCCCCGAATGCCATTTGATTCTTGAATGGCTTGAAATGTGCTATAGTCTATTTCAGACTATTTTGCGATCCACGGTAACTCTGTTGGAGCATTGACAAGCACCGCTCAGTTTCATACATCTATTCAATTGGTTGGGGATTGAATATGGATGAATTTGAGAAGATAGTAGATTGGTTGTGGGACTTCTTAGTAAAGTGGTTTAAGATTGGAATCACAGTTGCCTGTCTTGCCACAATCCTAGTTGGCTCCATGATGTTTGGGATAGGTGGAGTGGTTTTACTAAAGACACTAAGTTTTGATGTAAAGGCGGTAGAATATGTCTTGGTGGGACTTCTCTTCATGATTGTCTGTCCTATCTTCATTCATAGAACATGGTCTGGTAGGTGGTTGTTCTTCACCAGATGGGTTGCAAAAAGAAAGCTCTCTCAGAAAACTTTATTCAAGATAGACAGTAATCGCTTGAAAACTCAATAAAATTTGCTTTTTCTTAATTTGTACGGTAGTGTACAATTAGTGCTTGACAAATTTAACGATTTGTGGATCTAAAAGGAATAAGAAAATGAGCGACTTTTTGAATACTATCGGTACTTTGCATACCTTGGAAAAGATGGGCGAACAAGGCCGCACCATTGATCGTCAAGGCCGTGCTCTTGATAACATGGGGGACGCATTGCGCCGCTCCCAAGAAGATGCGGGGATGGCTGAGGCTGGTGCAGCATTCCAACGCAATCGTGCTAACGAATTGGAAGCACTTCTGTCCAAGCCCATGGCTGAGATTGCTGCAAAGAATGGTCGTTTCCGCGAAACCTACGATAAGCAGCAAGAGATGTTGGCTTCATGGATCGTCTCTCAGCGTGCCTTCAAAGAACTTGCCATGAAGTATGGTGCTTTGGCTGGCAAGACTCGTGAAGAGATCAATGCTGAAAGCGATGCTGCTGAAAAAGCTATTCTTGATGACCAATCCCAGTTTGGCAACAAGGTGAACGAAGAAACAAAAGTAGCTGTCAAACGCAAGAAGGCTCGTGAAGAAAAGCAGGCTCAAGCAGCACAAAACAAAGCCAGTCATTCCGCCTGAAAAGAATAAGTTTTTTGGGAACACTATGGGTATGACCACCCTCATAAAAGCACCTTCGGGTGCTTTTGTCGTATGTTCGTCTAGATATTGACATTCATATAGGACTTTGTATGTTGCTTTTAAACAGGAGCAACATATGTCACTATCATATACACTACCAAGCGGAATATTTTCCTCAATCGCCTTCGTCATTAAGGATGTCTTCGTGACCCAAACCATCACCCTTGTAGGTCAGAAGCCAACAACACCTATTGAGTGTCAGCAGCTCACGCACCCGCTTATAGGGAACGGCATTGGAATAGAGAACTCCTCGGAATCGACTAATGTTCTCAGCACCTACCAACTCACCTAATTCACGAGCGGTAGTTTCTGATAGATCTACTCCACACTCTTTGATCGCTTCCACCTTTTCCATGATGGTCTCATGATAGGGAATCTAAGCTATGAGTTGCCTTGTCGTAGGACACATAGAATAGGAGGTTGATGAGCAGGAAGACGTGTGAGGCGTAATAGAAAATTTTGTCGCCTAAGTCCAGAGAGGCTATGTCGGAGAACACGTTCCCACCTTCACGAAGGTACAGCATGGAATTGGGCATGAGAAGAAAGCTCAGCCCGAGCATCAACCAGCAGGGAGGGAAGATTCGGAAGAACCTGGAGATGCTGAACCTTTTGTAGTCTGTATAGACACCGTGATACAACTGCTTGCCTGCTATAAAGCCTGTCTCGTATAAAGCAAAAAGCAGCAACATTTGGGTTGCGCAGTGAATGTATGGCTCAGTGGGGGAGACCTTGAATGCGGTTGCTCTATGTTCGATCTCTTCGGCACAATGCCAAATTGTCACTTTGTAGATTCTTTCGTCAGCACTTTGGAATTGATGTCTGTTGTTGATCAACCAGTTTGCCAATAGGCAAGTAGTATGTTCAGATGCCATCGTTAGTCCAACTCGCCCTTTGATATAGTCGTCTTTATGCTCTTCAATCTTTTTGTTAATCCATTCGCCAATCTTGTTCTTGGTCTTTCTCTCGAAGACGGCATTCATTGAATCATGCAGGTCCTTGTGGAAGGATTCCTGGTGAATGAAGACTTTGATTTCCTTGATGAGCTCGCTATCCTTATCCTTGTCCAGATGCTTAATTGCTCCACCCAGCGAAGACATGATGTACTTCTCACCTACAGGTAGATAGAAAGACATTGTTATGAGAAAGGCGGATAGGAATGGGTTGTCTTTTACGATGCAAGAAGGTAAATCATCCCCAAATTCCACCTTCAGTTTTCTTGCTATTAACATGGCACTCCTTCACATTAGGCTCCTCATTCTCTTTTATGAAAAAACTTTATTCTTGTCAAATTTGAGGCGGGTGCTGACGGGCAGAGTTGGGACGGTGAGACAATCCCATCCTAAAGTTGGGTGTTGCTAAGTGCTTGACAAATTTGCATTTTTCAAAGTTGTACGATAGTGTACTAATTTTCAACGGGGGCGAGAGATGAGTGAGAACCAACAGCAAGAATTAAGTAATGTGAATTTCGATGTTAAGAAGGAGGGTGGGCAGAACAAGACATGGATTTTTGTTCGTGACCATATTGGTCTCCCTAATGCTTTCTATAATTTCCCAATCGCAGTATCAGCAATTGGAAGTGGTGCCATTGATATCATTGGTCGCCATAGCGAATATTTGTTGGCTGGTGCCGTTGCAACGGGTGTTGGTTCCGTTATCTTGTACCTAGGCAAAAAGAACAAACAGTCCACCGAGCAGATCAAAAAACGCCTTCGTTTGTGCCTGACCGCTTTCGGCTTCACCAGTGTTGCAGCTTGTGCCAGCTATGCCATGGGTAGCCCCAATGGAGTGATTGCCCACTTTGTGCCAGTCATCAAGACTTGGCAGGACAAGTATCTGGTCGATATCAAGCAGGATACCGAGATCATCAAGAAGCAGAACGATGAAACCAATGCCAAGCTAGATAAGGTCAATGCGATGTTGGCTCAGCTACTTGTCAACCGTCCTGAACTTGAAAAGCCTCTGGTCGACCAGATCAAGGGATTCAAGACCTTGCCTGAACACCAACAGAATGCCTTGTTGTTGTTCACTTCCAAGGTTGGGGCGAAGGGGGTTGCTCGTTACAAAGGCTTGATCAAGGCAGTCAACACTTATGCTGACAATCAGACTGCTGAGAATGCCAAAGCAGTCACCGAACACATCAACTACATTGTTCGTGTCAATGGAAAGGATATCGAGGACACCAAGACCAAGAGCTTGATCATCAGCTTGTTCCTTGATCCCGCTACCTTTGACTACCTTGTTGGTGCTGGTGCATTGCCTCAGGATCAAAGCTTGTTGACCCAGTTGGGAGTCGATCTGACCAAGCCTACTGGTGAGCAGTTGGCAGACCCTCTTGGGGATCTCATCAAGCAACTGACTGCACAAGGCAAACCTATTGCACAACAGATTGTCATTCCAAGCAGTGAGAGTCTTCCCGAAGCTCAGATAAATGTTCAGAGCCAAGAGCAGGTTCAGCCTCAAAAGCCAAAGAAAATTCACCATAGCAACAATCAAGGTGGTTTCCACCCTGGTATCTAAATACATGCGATAAAAAGAGAAGGGAGCTATAAGGCTCCCTTTTTACATGTACTAAATATCTACTAAAATTATATTCCGGGATGGAATCCTCCTGAAGCAGGAGCATGATGAGCTTTAGCTCTCATGTTCTTGATGCTGTTCTGAATATCTGTTTTTGTTGATAAGCTATCTGCATCTGGTGTAGAAAGCTCCATATCGAATGGCTTGCCGTCAGCTTCCAGTTTGGCTTTCTCCTCACCAACAGGATCGGGAATCTTTAGCTCGCCTGGTGTAGCACTTTCGCCCAAGTTCGCTCTCTTGATAGCAGAGGTGAGATCGCTGAAATTTCTTGGGGCTACATTCTGCCCAATCACATAACCGAATCCATCTTTGGAGGCGAACATGGTGCCTATAAGGATCGAGGCTCTTTCATCGCTGAAGGTCTGACCGTTCATGGTGTATTTGTAGGTGAACTTGTCAGCAACCTCTTTGGCCATATCTGGTGTTCGGTTCTTGCTCAAGCCGTAGTGGATCAATGCCTTGTGGAGCTCGCCATACTTCGCGGAACCGCCTTCTCCCACCTTGTAGGTGTGGTAGAGCATTGCAGCACGCTCGTTGGGTGCCAAGCTGGCCTCCATCTCCTGTGCCAACTGCTGGTAGGGCTTGTGGGTCTGGTTGTGAAGCTGGATTGCTTCTGGGTTCTTCGCCATGTGCTTGGCTATGTTGTTGATGACCCCTTCCTCAAACTTCTCCCCCATGAGCTGGGAGATCTGCATGGAACGCTGAGGAACGATTCCTAGGCCCTTGTAGGCACCGGCTGTGGCAGGATCGAAGTGCTTGCCTGCTAGAGAACTCAACTGACCCACGAGATTTTTATCCTTGGAGATCGCCTTTAATAGGTTCTCGTTGTAGTGCTTGCTCTGCACTGAGAGGTTGTAGCCGTTGCCAGTCGCATATAAGCCCACATCGTTGTAGACGGTAGAGCGGTAGCCCTCAGCCTCACTGGTCAACGCCAGATAGTAATTCTCGTCAGAGAACTGGATCTGAGACACCTTGCGTGCAACCTGGTTGTTTGCCAATCCGCTGGGCAGCTCAAAGTTCCCGGCTTGGTTCAAGACCTCCTTGTTTTTGCTGTTGACCAAGGGGGATGCCTCGTAGATGGGGAACTTTGTCTCTGCCTTGTGAGCGGCAGGAGCGATCTTGTCCTTGAGCGCAGCCAAGACACCCTGATCCTTGACGGTGGTTGTCGGTTGTTGGGCAGTAGGTGTGTTTGGAGCTTCTGGTTGGGCTGAGTGATTGTGAATGTATAGTCCAGCTCCACCAATAGCGAAAGCAGCAGTCAAACCAACGATCATCTTGTTGATGACGCCACCATTCTTTGGTTGGCCAACGGTCTTTACTGTTACCTCACCACCTTCCAATAATTGTTCAAATTTTGACATGGCATGTCCTTATTTTGTTCTTGTTATGCCATCAATTATAACGAGGATTTTCTAAAGGCCAAGTGCTTGGGTTTTGTTTGCCTAGTAGAATTGACTTTGATGATTTCTGGGCTAAGATGAAAGATATAACTAAATGGTGTTAATATGAAAATGAATAGATTTGCAGCGAGTGCATTCAAAACATTAGGGGCAACGGCTGTTGTTGCAGGAGTCGCTTTGGCTGGTGTTCAAGTTCTGGCTGACAGTGGAATTTCAAACGAGATTGATAGTTATGCTTTCAATCACCTCAACACAACCGTTTTCCAGCCTGCACATGACTATATGAAGGGAGAGTACACCGCCTTTGCATATAATGGGAAAAATAGGGATGTTCTTGCTGTGAAGTTGCCTATTGTTGAGGAGCAAATTGCTCAGGCAGAAAACAAGGGGCTGTTTGATAATCCCAAGCAGTTTAAGGACACTATGGCAGAGCTTCAGTTGGATAGAAAGGTCTCCGGCGAATACCTTGCTGCCAAATGGAAGAGTGGTGGTAGGTTAGATCCTGAGGCTGACAGTGCAGCGATTGAAAAAATCAAGAGCAATATTAGGAATATGAGAGACACCTCATGGGATCTGCATATGCCTAAACAAATCGGAAGCACTGGCACTCCTGGTTGAAACATAGTGGATGAGAGAAGATAAGAAGCACCGAAAGGTGCTTTCTTTTATTCGTCTGAGAAAAATGTGCATCCTTCTCTGCTGTCAACTGATTGGGAGAAAGCAGCATAAAGGCTCTTTTTTGAGGGGAGCAGTGGGGTAGGGTTGCGGGACCCCAATACTGTCAGTTTTGCCTCACCCTGTCACTTCTTACAGGTATCTCGACAATGCACCTGGTGCCATGCTTCGTTGGCTGGGAAGCACATGTGCTATAGTCTATTTCAGACTATTTTGCGATCCACGGTAACGCTGTTAGAGCATTGACAAGGACTACTCAGTTTCATACATCTATTCAATTGGTTGGGGATTGAATATGGATGAACTGGACAGGTTAGTAGATTGGTTGTGTGAGTTCATAGTAAGGTGGTTGAAGATTGGAGTAACAGTTATCTGCCTTGCAACAATTCTAGTTGGCTCCATGATGTTTGGGATAGGTGGAGTGGTTTTACTAAAGACACTAAGTTTTGATGTAAAGGCGGTAAAATATGTCTTGGCGGGACTTCTCTTCATGATTGTCTGTCCTATCTTCATTCATAGAACGTGGTCTGGGAGGTGGTTGTTTTTCACTAGATGGGTTGCAAAAAGAAAGCTCTCTCAGCAAAACTTTATTCAAGATAGGCAGTAATCGCTTGAAAACTCAATAAAATTTGCTTTTTCTTAATTTGTACGGTAGTGTACAGATAATGCTTGACAAATTTAACGATTTGTGGATCTAAAAGGAATAAGAAAATGAGCGACTTTTTGAATACTATCGGTACTTTACATACCTTGGAAAAGATGGGCGAACAAGGCCGCACCATTGATCGTCAAGGCCGTGCTCTTGATAGCATGGGGGACGCATTGCGCCGCTCCCAAGAAGATGCGGGGATGGCGGAGGCTGGTGCAGCATTCCAACGCAATCGTGCTAACGAATTGGAAGCACTTCTGTCCAAGCCTATGGCTGAGATTGCTGCTAAGAATGGGCGTTTCCGCGAAACCTATGAAAAGCAACAAGAGTTGTTGTCTAACTGGGTGCTTTCCCAACGTGCCTTTAAAGAATTGGCTATGAAGTATGGCGCCCTTGCTGGTAAAACCCCTGAAGAAATTCAGGCGGAAGGCATGGCAGCCAAGGAAATCATTCTTAATGGCCAATCGCAGTTCGGTAACGATTTACCTGATGGTGATAAAAAGAATTTGAATCGCAAGAAGGCTCGTGAAGAAAAAGCAGCCAAAGCCACTCATTCCGCCTGAAAAGAATAAGTTTTTTGGGAACACTATGGGTATAACCACCCTCATAAAAGCACCTTCGGGTGCTTTTGTCGTATGTTCCTATATATATTGACATCCATATAGGAGTTTGTATGATTCTCAGATAGAGAGGAGACATACATGAGCATAAGAAGAATAAAGAAGGCCATTTATCGTAGATTCAAACTAGTTCTTGCAAAGAGAAAAAAACCTATGCTTCCTCGTAAAGGCGGTCAGTTGGATGCATCAAAGATTGAGCGCATTGTAGTTTTGACTTGGAACGGAAAGCCTTTCTTGGTAATCGCCTATCCAAGTGGTGAAGGTGCTCCATCCCATGAGCCATACTCTGCTGAACTCAAT
>NZ_JASATD010000026.1:0-53467 GCF_038440115.1 Ralstonia sp. OTU4908
ACCTATCCCGGCAGGGCTGCCGTCGTTTCGAGCGGTCAAGACGTGACGACGGAAGATTCCCAGCTCAATGGGGGCGAGGATCGTCCGCTCGGTCTGGAGCGTGGGTGTCTCGTGAACATTACTTTCAGGCCGGGACGAAACCTCTCTGTGCCAACCCCGGCCAACCGTTAACACAAGGCATACGCCATCGACCCACGACGCTCCACCCAATGCCGTAGCAGCGTATTAAACCGACACGCTGATAGACGGCACTCTTTTCTTGGTCCGTCATGGCGCTTTGCATTGCTGAAAACAGTATTAAGTGGCACGCAAATTGGTCGATAAGAGGACGTAGAGGCCAAGACCCTGCCCGGCTGTCATCGCCTTACCCAACACCATGCCATGTACCTGTCGAGCAAGTCAGCACGGCCGTCGGTCCGATTGAGGAGGTCACAGAGCGGAATGCAGAACTGGTAGAAGAGCGTTAGGCCGCCGCTCATACAATGGCCGAGCAGGCCGATGCACTGTGTCGCGCGGGCAATCTTCAAGCTCGGGAACAGCACGGTGCGGTGGCCGCTTGAGAGCCACGCAACTGCTATTCGCAAAATCTAGCAACAGAATCGCGTGCCAGCGGATTCGTTCGTTCTGCGCTCAGTTGTCGAATACGGTTTCGCTCCTCTTGTTTCGCCAATTTTTTGTCACCACCCCGATCTCATGCTCAGCCCCCTCATTCTGGTAGGTATTGTGATCATGTCTTGCCTGATGAGCGTGGCCATCCTTGGTTCGCTGCTTCGGACTGGGGTGATGGGTATAGGTCGCTGGTGCTTAGCTCACGCACTGTTGGCCACTGCTTTGGTGTGGATGTTGGTCGCCGGTACTCAGCCAGGACAGTTCACGACCATTGGGGCTGCGTTGATTGCGGTGACGGCCATGCTGTTGCTCGTGCAGGGAATGCGGCAGTTCTTCGGCATGAGTTACGTACGGCACGACGAAACTGCGGCATTCGCCATCGCCTTCGCAGCGTTGGTGTACTTTACTTACGCGTCGCCGAACTTGGGTGCGAAGATCGCGCTCGTCTCCATTTTGCTCGCTTATTCACGAATCGCTGTGGGTACGTTGGCGCTGCGTCACGCGCCGCGTGACGGTGCGCGCTACCCATATCGATTCGTTGCGGCGGCCGCCTATCTGGGCGCGTTATTCCATATCGCGCGGGCCGTCGCCGGAGGCTTCGGTTTGCCGCAAATGGCTCTTCTGGATCCCTCGCCCTGGAACGTTCTGTTTCTCGGACTCGCAATTGTCACATTGCCGTGCATGTCAACCGGGATGGTGATGCTTGCACATGATCAGCTCGCGCGAAGAATGGAACAGCTCGCGAGTATCGACGAACTGACCGGTGCACTCATGCGACGTGCCTTCATCGAAAAGGCGAACACCGTGCTTCGCGAAACGGTTGCAAAGGGCAAGCCGGTATCGATCGCCATTCTGGACATCGACGAATTCAAAGCCGTCAACGACGCTTTTGGCCATGCGGTCGGAGATCGGACCCTTAGACACGTCGCAACTGTTGTGACCGCACGACTGCGGTCGAGCGACCTTTTCGGGCGTCTAGGCGGGGAGGAATTCGCGATTATTTGCGTGGAAGCACAAAAGGCAGACGCAGCGGTGTTGATAGACGAACTGCGGCTTGCCGTCGAAGGATCGCCAATAGAAGGCGTCCGCTGCACCTTCAGCGCAGGGGTCGAATGCGTCATGCCCGGAGATACGCTGGAGGTTGCCTTGGCGCGGGCGGACGCGGCACTGTATCTGGCAAAAGCCACAGGGCGCAATCGAGTCGTCACGGCGCCAGAAGTCGAAGAGCGCGACGTTGAAACGCATTGAACCGCAGCCACTTTGAAATCCAATCTACTGAATCCACGATGGCCGGACTGTGGTTTTACGATGACCATCGCATAACTTCCCGACTCGAAACCAGTTCAGCTAGGTGGCTTTCAACGGAGAGTACGCTTCTCCCCTCTAATGGGTGGTTAAGTTTCTTTTCAATCCACTGATAATGAAAAAATGCAGAATATCCAACGGTCCCTACTGTTGCGTGCTCTGCGTTTTCTGACGCTCTTCCGGAGGGATAAAGGCGTCCGCGCCCGAGTCGTGTGCAGGGGCGCTTTTTTTTCTATCAGAAGCAAACGTTTGACCCATATGACACGCTCAACGTCCTACCCTCATCAGGAGGCGTCGTTGATCGATGCTAGCTAGAAAAGCCCCAAAGGCTGCGCCGCCCATCCCAGCTGCAAGTTACGCCCACTGCCCGCCACCCAATGTGAACAACGACGCAAAGCCGCTATCTGTCCTGCGACCGAGCTGTCACGGCCGCTGTAAATGACCGCTTGGGTGAAAGATGCTTCCAGGGACCACCGCACAGATATCGAAGCCCATCTCGTTGTCGTCGGACTCTTCTGCGCCTTCGAGCGCCCAGTGCGCCCAATCCTTCAATCGCCCGCACGTACTTGCACGAGCGTCGATCGACTGGTGAAAGTAGGCCTGCAACATCAACTCCGTCAGGTGAAAGGAAAACGAGTTGACCTGCTTCGCGCCTTGCGGGCCCTCTACTATCCACCACGCGTGTGCACCTATTCCGTCTAGCTCATCGCCTTCGAGGCGCAGGACGGCGCGACGGGGCAGCGTCTCAGTTAGCGCATCTTGGAGTTCACGCAGACAAGTCTTCTCGGCTTCGCTGATCCACTCGCGCATAAGGCCTCCGCATTTGCGCGTGCCCACATTGACGGGCCGCCATTCGAAGGTAGCTGCTGCGTAACCCCGTGCGTTGACGGCGCACAACGAACCTGCGTGTAGAGAGTCAAGCAGCGGAAAGGACAGAACCCAGCCGCTGTCGGACAGAACTTCCGCTCACCTCAGTGGCGGCAATGACGCGCCACGATAGAGCGAAAAATCGTGTTCCCGGTCTTCGCGGCCCACTTGAATGGCGTCTCGTTCATCGAGAAAGAAGGCGTTTGGCGCGGTGAGCACCAGGTCGTAACCTGTGTCTGCGCACAGCTCTACGCGCTGAAATTCCAACTGAACGCATAGCCATTCGCTCACGCGCCGACAGATCTCCTCCCGTCTTGGGTGGTTCGATCGACAGTACGCTTTGGCCTCTGCCAGGCTGAAATGAACAGCTAACGTGCATTCCTGGCGATTGCCGCGGACGGTCGACATTGACCACTTCGCCGCCACGTCATAGCCACCGCAGTAAGCACGGGCCGAACTGACGAGCGCTCCTCTGGGTAATGCACGGCACACCGAGGACTCCAGTTCCCAAAGAGCGGCGGCGACCACCTCGTCTGGTTGATGCTCAAGCATGATGCTCCCCCGTTTTTGGCCTATTGGATGGCTCTTTCTAATAGAACCCCACGGTACGTCGATGCTGGCCTTCGCTGGCTGATACAGATCAAATTCTGGATGGGTCGCTCAGCAGCTGAGAAGTCGCGCTCACCGGTTTTCGGAGGTCCAGGGCCGCTGACTGTCATTTTTCCCACCCTTGAAGAAATGGCCACCCGCCTCCTCAGCCGCGACGCCCGTCCGCTCCACAACCGCTCTGCAATCGCCCGCCAGCACGCCTGGCATGCCGGCTGCTTCCTCCACGGGAGCGCAACGGAGCCCATGCGTGCATCAGGAATTACGCGCAGCAAAACAAGCAGCCGCAGGTTGGTTATTCTTTCTGGTATCGACGACCGGCAGCGGGCTTTCGCTTGCACAGCCGGCTGAGCCGCACCCGCCATCGCCAGACGCCGCTCCGGCGGTTCAACCCAAGACGGCAAACCACTCCTTGCCGCGGTATCCGGACACCATGCCGGCCTCTGCACCGAAGTCGCCCGCCACGCAGCCCGCGGACACTTCCGCGGGAACGCGTCAGCCTGGTGGTGATTCGGCCGGCCCAGGTGCCGCCGCCGCAGGGCCCGGGGGCCCGGCCGACATGCGTGCCGAGCCCGTAAGCAAGCAGCCATTGCGCTGACGCTGTCGCGGGCGGCTGTTGCGGGTGTCGGATGAAGGGGCATCTAATGAGAGCAATCGATGACCAGCGCAGCGGACCTGATCGTAACCACGCCCAGCGGCCTGTATTGTCCGGCAGGCGACTTCTACGTTGACCCATGGCGGCCGGTAGATCGCGCCGTCATCACACATGCCCACAGTGACCACGCCCGTATAGGGCACCAGCATTACCTGGCCGCAGCCCCGGGAGCAGGCGTGCTGCGCGCACGCCTGGGAGCCGACATCCCCCTGCAAACCCTGCCGTACGGCGAGTCCATCGTCCATCACGGGGTGCGGCTGAGCTTTCATCCGGCGGGGCACGTACTGGGCTCTGCGCAGGTGCGGCTGGAATACGGCGGCGACGTGTGGGTCGTGTCCGGCGACTACAAGGTGGAGGCTGACAGCACCTGCACGCCGTTCGAACCGGTGCGGTGCAATACCTTCATTACCGAATCCACCTTCGGCCTGCCGATTTACCACTGGCGGCCGCAGGCCGAGATCTTCGCCCAGCTCAATGCATGGTGGCGCGGCAATGCCGAGGCGGGGCGCGCAAGCATCGTGTTCTGCTACGCGTTCGGCAAGGCGCAGCGCATTCTTTCTGGGCTCGATACCGACATTGGGCCCATCGTTTCGCACGGCGCCATGCTGCAACTGGATGCCGCCTATCGGCACGCAGGCGTGGCGCTGCCGCCCACGCAACTCGCGACCGACGTGCCACGCGCGGACTTGCGGCGTGCCCTCGTGCTGGCACCGCCCTCCGCACAACGCACGGCGTGGATGCGGCGGTTTGGCGACTACGCCGATGCGTTTGCCAGCGGCTGGATGCAGCTGCGCGGCGCACGTCGGCGGCGCGGCGTCGATCGCGGCATCGTGCTGTCCGATCATGCCGACTGGCCCGGCTTGCTGCAGGCCATCGACGCCACGGGCGCCACGCGTGTCTATGTCACGCACGGCCAGGTTGCGCCCATGGTGCGGTGGCTGTCCGAACGCGGCCTGGATGCGCGCGCCTTCGCCACCGAGTATGGCGACGAGGCCGAAGAAAGCGAAGCCGCCGGAGCAGGTGATACGCCCACCGCAGGCGAGCCAGAGGACACGCCCGCGTCATGAAAGCCTTTGCCGATCTGTACGCGCAGCTCGACGCCACCACATCGAGCAACGGCAAGCTGGCCGCACTGGTGGCCTATCTGCGCACCGCGCCCGATGCCGACGCCGCCTGGGCGGTCTACTTCCTGGCTGGCGGCAAACCTCGCCAGCTGGTGCCCGTGCGCGTGCTCGCCAGCTTTGCGCAGACCACGTCCGGCTTGCCCGAATGGCTGTTTGACGAGTGCTACCAGGCCGTGGGCGACCTGGCCGAGACGATCGCGCTGGTCCTGCCGGATGCGGATCGCGCAGACAACGCCAGCCTGGCCGAGTGGATGGAGGCACGTCTGCTGCCGTTGCGCGGGCAGCCCCCCGAGCTGGTACTGCCGCGCTTGGCTGAACTGTGCCGGGGTCTACCGCTGCATGCCCGGCTCGTGTTGATGAAGCTGATCACGGGGGCGTTTCGCGTGGGGGTGTCGAAACTGCTGGTCACGCGCGCGCTGGCTGAGGTGGGCGGCACCGACCCCAAGCACGTCGCGCAACGGCTGATGGGCTATACCGACATCGGACAGGCGCCCACCGCCGAGCGTTATCGGGCGCTGCTGGCCGATGCCAGCGTCGACGGCCACGCGCTCGATACCGGGCACCCGTATCCATTCTTTCTCGCGCACCCGCTGCAGGCGGAACTGGACGCCTTCGACACCCTGCTCGGCGCGCCCACTGAATGGCAAATCGAATGGAAGTGGGATGGCATCCGCGCGCAACTCGTGCGGCGCGCCGACAGCGCATGGCTGTGGTCGCGCGGCGAGGAACTCATCACCGAACGCTTTCCCGAACTGTCCGCAATGGCGGAGGCGCTCCCGCCGGGCACCGTGCTCGATGGCGAGATCGTGGTCTGGCAAGACGGTCGCGTGCAGCCGTTTGCCCTGCTTCAGCAACGCATCGGCCGCAAGACCCTGAACGCGCGCGTGCTGCGCGAGGCGCCGGCCGTGCTGCTGGCGTATGACCTGCTGGAATGGCAGGGGCAGGATCTGCGCGAGCGCGCGCAGAGCGAGCGCCGCGCGCAGCTAGAACGTGTGATTGCCGAATACGTCCATCCGGCGCTGGAGCTGTCACCGCTGCTGCAAGGCGACGACTGGCTGCATCTTGCGCGGCAGCGTGAGGCATCCCGCGAGCTTGGCGTGGAAGGGCTGATGCTCAAGCGGCGCGACGCCCGCTACGGCGTGGGCCGCACCAAGGACGTGGGGGTGTGGTGGAAGTGGAAGGTCGATCCGTTCTCGGTGGATGCGGTCCTCATCTACGCGCAGCGTGGCCACGGCCGGCGCGCGAGCCTGTACACCGATTACACCTTCGCCGTATGGGATGCACCGCCCGAGGTGCCCGAGCGCAAGCTCGTGCCGTTTGCCAAGGCGTACTCCGGCCTGAGCGACGCAGAGATCCGCCAGGTCGACGCGCTCATCCGCAAGACGACGGTGGAGAGCTTCGGCCCCGTGCGCAGCGTAGCGCCGACGCTGGTGTTCGAACTGGGCTTCGAGGGCATTGCGCGCAGCCCTCGGCACAAGAGCGGCATCGCAGTGCGGTTTCCGCGCATGCTACGCTGGCGGCACGACAAGCCCGCTGCTGAAGCCGATACCCTGCAGACGCTGGAGAGCCTGCTGCCGCCGTCATGAACGAACCTGCACTGCCCGATCTTGATACGTGGTTTGATGCGCGTGGCTGGACGCCCATGCCGTTCCAGCGCACTGTGTGGTCGGCCATGGCGCGCGGCGAATCGGGCCTGCTGCATGCCACCACGGGCGCGGGGAAAACCTATGCGGTCTGGCTGGGAGCGCTGCAGCGGTTGGCGCAAGTACGCAGCCGCAGCGGCGCACCACCGTTATCGGTGCTATGGCTCACACCCATGCGCGCACTGGCGGCCGACACAACACGCGCATTGACCGAGGCCGCACTGGATTTGGCACCGCACTGGACGCTCGGCTTGCGAACCGGCGACACCGGCAGCGCCGAGCGCGCCGCGCAATCACGCCGCCTGCCGACCGCCCTTGTGACCACACCCGAAAGCCTGTCGTTGCTGCTTGCACGCGCCGATGCGCGCGAGGCCCTGAGCTCGGTGCGTGTGGTGGTCGTGGATGAATGGCACGAACTCGTTGGCAACAAGCGGGGCGTGCAAGTCCAGTTGGCGCTCGCCCGGCTGCGCACGTGGTCGCCGGAACTGATCGTGTGGGGACTTTCCGCGACGCTGGGCAATCTGTCGGAAGCCATGGACGCGCTCGGCGATGCAGCAACCACCACCCCCGGCACACTGGTGCAAGGCCACCTGCCCAAGCGCATGGAAATCGATACGCTGCTGCCCGATGGCGTGGGCCGTTTTCCGTGGGCCGGGCATCTGGGCATGGCGATGCTGCCGCATGTGTTGGAAGAGCTGGAAAGCGCCAGCACCGCGCTGGTGTTTCTCAATACGCGCTCGCAGGCGGAACTGTGGTATCAGGCAGTCATCAATGCGCGGCCGGAATGGGCCGGGCTGATTGCGTTGCATCACGGCTCGCTGGACCGCGCAACGCGCGACTGGGTCGAGACCGGGCTCAAGCAAGGCAAGCTCAAGGCGGTGTTCTGCACGTCAAGCCTGGATTTGGGCGTGGATTTTCTGCCGGTGGAACGCGTGCTGCAGATCGGCTCGCCCAAGGGTGTGGCGCGGCTGTTGCAGCGTGCGGGGCGATCTGGCCACGCACCTGGCCGGCCCTCTCGCGTGACGGTGGTGCCCACGCATAGCCTTGAACTCGTGGAAGGCGCTGCGGCCCGCGCTGCGGCCATGTCAGGACAGGTGGAGGCCCGCACCTCGCCACACAAGCCGCTGGATGTATTGGTTCAGCATCTGGTGACGGTCGCCCTGGGCGGCGGCTTTGTGCCTGACGCGCTGCTGCAGGAAGTGCGCCGCGCCTGGGCCTACCGGGATCTGCACGACGACGAGTGGCAATGGGCGCTCGATTTCGTGCGACAGGGCGGCCACTCGCTCACGGCGTATCCCGACTACCGCCGCGTCATGCCCGATGAACACGGCATCTGGCGCGTGCCCGATGCGCGGCTCGCGCGGCGACACCGCATGAGCATCGGCACCATCGTCAGCGATGCAACGATGACCGTGCGCTGGTGGCACGCGTCCGGTGGCGGCGCACTGGGGTCGATTGAAGAAGGCTTCATTGCGCGGCTGCGCCCCGGCGACAACTTCCTGTTTGCCGGCCGCCTGCTGGAACTGGTGCGCGTGCAGGACATGACCGCCTATGTGCGGCGCGCCACCGGCAAACGCGCTGCGGTGCCGCGCTGGAACGGCGGCCGTATGCCGCTATCCAACGAGCTTTCGCACGCGGTGGTGGCGCAACTCGATGCGGCGGCACATGCCCGCTTCGACAGCCCCGAAATGCAAGCCGCGCGCCCGCTGCTGGAGTTGCAGGCGCGCTGGTCTGCGCTGCCCACCACGGCAACGCTGGTGGCCGAGACGCTGCACTCGCGCGAGGGCTGGCATCTATTTCTGTACCCGTTTGCCGGGCGGCATGCGCACCTCGGGCTTGCGAGCCTCCTCGGCTGGCGTGCGGCCAATCGCACGCCGGCGACCTTCTCACTGGCGTTCAACGACTACGGCCTCGAACTGCTATCGGCCACACCCATCGACTGGCCGGCGCTGCTCGCCAGCGGCGAACTCTTTGCCACGCACACCCTCATGCCGGACGTGCTGGCCAGCCTGAACGCCGGAGAACTGGCGCAACGCCGCTTTCGCGAGATTGCACGCGTCTCGGGGCTGGTGTTTCAGGGCTACCCCGGCGCACACAAGAGCGCGCGCCAGTTGCAGGCGTCTTCTGGCTTGTTCTATGAAGTCTTCCGGCGCCACGACCCCGGCAACCTGCTGCTCTCGCAGGCAGAAACCGAAGTGCTGCGCCAGGAACTGGATCTCGACCGTATCGAAGCCGCCCTCGTCCGCATGCGCGGTTTGCAGCTGCAGCTCTGCGCACTGAAACGTCCGTCGCCGTTCAGTTTTCCGTTGATGGTGGAGCGGTTTCGCGAGCAGCTCTCGACGGAGAAACTCGCCGATCGGATCGCACGCATGCTGGCCGAAGCCGAGCGCGCCGCCGGCCCCGAACCCACCGATCCGGATGCTGCGGCCAGGCCGGAGATCGAGACCGACGTACATGCCGCGCTGCGCCTGACCGAATCGCCCTACACCGCGGGCAAGTCCAGCCGCCGCACGCGCCGGCCGCGTAAGACATCGAAACCACTACCATTGCTATGACGGTCGCCAAAGACTACGCCATCCAATGCGCGGGCGAGACCGTATGGCTGCTGCCCGAGCGCGCGCTATGGTGGCCTGCGCAACGCATGCTGATGGTGGCGGATGCGCATTTCGGCAAGGCGGCCACGTTCCGGGCGCGTGGCGTGCCGGTGCCGGCTGGGAGCACGAGCCAGGCGGTCGCGCGCTTGGATGCCATGCTCGCCCGGCTGCCGGTGGCGCATATCGCGTGGCTGGGCGATCTCCTGCACGCACGTGAGGCGCACGCAGCACTCGATGCGCTCGCCGTCTGGCGCGCACGCCACGCCGAGGTCGCTTGCACGTTGGTCCGCGGCAACCACGACCGCCATGCCGGAGACCCACCTGCGGACCTGCGCTTTAACGTGGTGGAAGAGCCGTGGGCGATCGGGCCCTTCGCGCTGTGCCATGAACCGCAGCGGGTGCCCGATCGCTACGTCATCGCCGGACATGTGCACCCGGGCGTCGTCATCAGCGGACCGGCTCGGGACCGCCTCCGGCTGCCGTGTTTCAGGTTTGGAGCGACCGGCGCCCTGCTGCCCGCATTTGGCGAGTTCACCGGCTTGTGGACGGCACCGGCTGCACCCGGAGAAGCGCTCTTTGCTGTCGCCGACGACTGCGTCTGGCCACTGCCCAGCTAAGGCGCAACTTCTCATTGTTCGTGCAGGGAATCGACTCTCGCGTGAATCGGCGCGTGTTGTTGTGCGCCTGCCCCGAACACACCAGCGGGCACGCCGCGGTCGAGCGAGTACATGGCAATCATGGCAAGGGTAGCGCCGCGATCGCAAACGGTACTCGCATATCCATGAGCGTCTCCATGTTTGTTCGGGCTTGAAACGCGCGGTGTCTGACGCAGACGCAATGTCCAGGCCCGAGTGACGCTGCACCCGGGCCTGGATGCGGTTATCACGCCTTCGCTTCACCAAGCTCCGCACCGGTGGTCGGATCGACAGCCGGGTCCGAAGCCAGACGCGTCTTCATGGCCTCCAGCGCAGCCAGTTCGGCATCGGTCAGGTTGACCGACGCGTTGCCGTCTCCGCCGTCCGCAGGCATCGGGGGGTCTGCGACCAGCTCAAGACCCGTACCGCTATTCCACGGTGCCTGCACGATGGGACCACCACGCGACATCTTGAAATACGCATCGCTGAACTCCGGCACCGGCGGCAGCTTGCCCGGGGGGAAGTTGCCGTTGATGGCGTAGAGCGCCTTCTCGAACGACTTCTGGTGCGCCACCTCGCGCGTCATGAGAAAGCCCAGCGCATCGCGCACACCGGGGTCGGCGCTCACGTTGATCAACCGTTCATAGATGATCTTGGCGCGGGCTTCGGCCGCAATGTTCGAGCGCAGATCCGCCGTCGGCTCACCGATCGAGTCAATGTAGGCGGCCGTCCACGGAGCGCCTGCTGAGTTGGTCAACGATGGCCCCCCACCATAAAGCACCTGCGTCACATGGCTATCGTTACCGGCGCCATTGAGCTTGCGATACAACTCCGCCTGCTCGTCCACCGCTTCCGCCAGTTCCCCCTTGGCACCGCGATTCAACATGGCGACGATGGTGCCGATGATCTCAAGGTGGCTCAGCTCCTCCGTCGCGATGTCGTACAGCATGTCCTTGCGGCCTGCATCCTCTTCTGCAACGGCTTGCGTGAAGTAGCGCATCGCTGCCGCAAGCTCGCCTTGGGGGCCACCGAACTGCTCCAGCAGCAGATTGGCCAATCCAGGATCGGTTTCGCTGACGCGAACGGTGTACTGCAATCGCTTGTTGTGCATGAACATGGGGGTTCTCCAGGAATGGATGGATGCCTTCATGGCGCAACCCTTTCCGCAACACCCGTTCCATCGCGTACCGCACGCCTCGCGTGGCGCTGTCGGGTACGCGCGTTGCGAAGGGCCTTGCGCCGCCTGCCTATCTCCCGGAGCACCCATGGACGACACCCTCGCGCTTGAACGCGACAGTTCTTCTGCATCGAGAAGCGTTGTCGCCCACGCGCGCGAAGCGCTGGAAGGCCGGCGACGCGGCTGGCGCACGTTCACGCCGTTCGTTGGCCCGGCCGTGGTGGTATCGGTGGCGTATACCGATCCGGGCAACATCGCCACGGGCATCGAGGCCGGTGCCCGCTACGGATATCAGTTGCTCTGGGTCGTGCTGGCATCGAGCCTGGTGGCGATGCTGTTCCAGATGCTCTCTGCACGCGTGGGCATTGTGACGGGCCAAAACCTGGCGCAACTCTGCCGCACGCACCTGCCTGCGCCTGCCGGTCTTGGCATGTGGTTCATCAGCGAGCTTGCCGCCATGGCGACCGACCTTGCCGAGTTCGTAGGGGCCGCTCTGGGCATCGCGCTCCTGACCGGGATGCCTCTGCTGCAAGCCATGGTCGTCGCCGGTGTGCTGACTTATCTTTTGCTGATGCTGCAGGCGCGGGGCTTCCGCTCTGTTGAACTGATGATTGGCACGCTGGTGGCCGTCATCGGTATCTCTTACATCATCCAAGTGTGGATCTTGCCTGTTTCGTGGGCGGCGGCGCTGCGGCAAACCTTCATCCCCACGGCATTGCCGCCCGACGCGTTCATGTTGGCGGCCGGCATTGTCGGAGCCACGGTCATGCCACACGCGCTCTTCCTCCATTCGGGACTGGTCAATACGCGTGTGCGTCCACAGAGTGCATCGGAGACATCACAACTGCTGCGCTATTCCAACCGCGAGGTGGTGGCAGCGCTGGCCGCCGCCGGCTGCATCAACCTCGCCATGGTGGTGGTATCAGCAGGCGGGTTTCACGGCGCACATGCGGAGGTGGCCGGCATTGAGGATGCCTATGTCACCCTGGCGCCGTTGTTCGGGGCATCGGCTGGGCTGGTGTTTCTGGTCGGGTTGATCGCATCGGGGCTCTCAAGCTCCGTGGTCGGCACGATGGCGGGCCAGATGGTGTTGCAAGGCTTCCTGCGTGTACGCCTGCCCGTATGGATGCGCCGACTGATCACCATGGTGCCGGCGTTCATCGTCATCGGCGCGGGCATGGATGTCACGCGGGCACTGGTGCTCAGTCAGGTGATTCTGAGCATGGTGGTGCCGTTTCCCATGGCGGCGCTGATCTGGCTGGCACGCCGGCCGGACCTGATGGGGCAGCATGCCGCCGGGCGCGGCCTGGTTCTACTTGCGACGGCTGGGGCCGCCCTGGTGGCTGGGTTGAACGGCGCGCTGCTCGTCCATCTCGTCGCATAGCGATGCGGGATGACGCTGCCGCCCTGGCCCCGTCAGGCGTGCGCCGCGCATACCCACGCTGCCGCAATGAAGTCGGCCAGCGAAACATGGTCCAGCACGACGTCCGCCGGTTTGTCGAAATCCTTGTCCAAGGTCACGGCGGTCATCTTTGCATAGGCGCGCCCATCGCCACGTACATCGCGCCTCCTTGCCGCTGTCTTGGCTGCGCACTTCGGCAGCCGAGCGCCATCCTTCATCATCGCCTCACGATGGCTCCGAAGGCTCGATAGCAGCGTTTGTGCCCGTGGAAAGCTGCAGCGCAGCGGATCAGCCAGCCCAGGCGCGGCAGTACTCGAGATACTGGCGCTCGTGCCGTCCAAGCAGATCGACAATCGAGGACCAGAGCCAGAACGGCGCGTCGATGGAGCGCCCGTGACGCGCACGCAGTTCACGGTGCCACGACATCGCCACATCCCGGGCCATCTGGCTGCCATGGGCGAGGCCGACGACGTTGCCGAGGTAAGCGGCCAGGACGGTGGCGTCCTTGTGCTCCAGCTTGTCGACCGACAGCTTCAGGTCTTGCGGCTGCAGCTCGCGCATGAAAAAACTACCGCCAAGCATGCGCCCCCATGCCATTCGATCGCCCAGGTCAGGAGAAAGACGCCGCGCGCCGGTGACTACACGTTCCCCGTTGATCCGGGGCATCTCGCCTGCAGCGGTGCTGGGCGCCGCGGCCTTGCCCGCCTCCTTGATGTCGATCAGCCGGTACCGCGGCCCGCGGTCCTGATCGACAGCCAGCAAGACGGCATAACGCCGCTGCCCGAGCGAGCTGCATCCTTTGACCCAGTACGCCGCATCCACGATGCTGACGGAGGCTTCGCCCGGCATTTCGTAAAGACGCGCCACCAGTGCAAGCACCTCGTGCTGGCTCACAAGATGTTTCAGTTCGCGCCGCTCTTCTCGTGAGAGCGGCCAGAAATGGCGCCCTAGCGGAATGGTTGGAGACGTGTCGCTCAGCCGCTCCTTGGCCAGTTCTTTCCAGGTACGTGCAGTTGCCGCTTTCATGGCTGTGCGAACGGAAGCAGGGCGCGGCGGCAAGCGCAACGCTGCATCGGGGTCGATACCGTGCAGGTACCCCGCCATCAGCGCCTCCACCATGCGTGCGGTCACGACGCCAGGGAGGTCCGAACCGCGTGCGGCGGTCGCCAACGAGACGCCAAGCCGGATCAAGTCGTGCGCTGGATTGCCCAGCACCGTCTGGTCCAGATCCCGGATCTGTATGCGCGCGGCGCCGGAAGTATGGCCGATCGGGCCGAGGTTGCCGACATGGCAATCGCCGCAGATCCAGATGGTCGGCCCTTCGGGAAACGTGTGCGGCTGCACCTCGCTCAGCCACTCGTAGAACTTCACGGTGCTGCCGCGAACGTACGCATGGGTGGAACGCGTCATCTTCGATTGGCGCAGCCGGGCAAGTATGGGTGCACGGTTTTTGGGGCTCACCGCGCTGTGCGACGATTTTCGTTGGGACATGTGTGTGCTGAACCTGGGATGCTTGAACAAAGTGATGGACGGCGAACCGTATGCAATAAGTGTTCCCCACCCCCTAAAACAGCTTAGATAACGCCTCCACGGCGCTCAACCTTTGCTATGCTTGCTCGAAGCGCGCTGCACAGGCGTCGCTTCCATTGAATGGTCAACTTTACCCAACCATCTATTTTCACTATGGCCACCAAAACCAAGACCGCTGCCAAGACCGCTGCAAAGAAGGCCTCGCCGGCAAAGAAGGCCGCGCCAGCAAAGAAGCCTGCTGCAACGACGCCGACCCTCAAGCCCTTGAAGGACACGTTCACCAAGGCGAGCCTGGTGAGCCATCTGGCGGAACAAGCTGCCGTCGACGCCAAGGCGGTGAAGGCGGTGCTGCTCCATCTGGAGAACACCATCGTGGCTTCGCTGCACAAGAAGGGCGCCGGCGAATTCACCCTGCCGGGCCTGTTCAAGGTGACCTCGGTCAAGGTGCCGGCAACCAAGCGCCGCTTCGGCAAAAACCCGTTTACCGGCCTGGAGCAGTGGTTTGAAGCCAAACCGGCTACCGTGCGCGTCAAGGTCCGCGCCTTGAAAAAGGTCAAGGACGCAGCGATCAACAGCTGATCGTCAGCGCAAAGAAAAAGGGAGCCTCGGCTCCCTTTTTTGCGTGCTTGCCGGTCGGAATACGCAGCAGGCGCAGACCAATCTGCCTGGCCGGAAGCCGCTGTGCTGTGATGCCTAGCGCGCCTTGCGCGCCGCCTTTCCGCCGCTGCGGGCAGCTTCCTGGCCACCGACGTTGCTGTCCCCGCTCATGCGCTCCAGCCACGAAAGCGCGTCCACATACGACAGGAACTGCCGCAGGTAATCGGGCGACACCTCGCGCATCAACAGCAGCGACCGATGCACGAGACTGCTCGAGTTCAGCGGCCCGGCATTGACCGGCACCTTGTTCAAGGCGTCACGCAGCTGCTTCTCGGCGCTGACGCGAGACCAGGTATCCCGCACGTCTTCGAGAATCCTGAGTTCCGGCAATGCGTGCAGAGGACGCCCCGAGCCGCCGTCTGCTGCGCTCAAGACATCCGTGCGCTCACGGCTGGCAATGTCACGCAGCAGTTCGGACAACGCGCTGCCGGCGGACACCCGTGGGCCGGTCGCATCGGACAAGGTTGTCGCGCGATCGACGTCTTTTGCATAGGCCGCCACCAGCTCACCCAACCGCGCATCGAGAAGGCGCCGTGCCTCGCCGGTTTGTCCGGCCGCACGCCGATGCAATGCCTCGATGAAGCAGAAGCGCAGGCGGTCCAGCCGGTCCGCGCCGCTTGCGCGCCAGCTGTCGAGCGCGGCCTGCGTCGACACATCAATGCGGCTCACGGCGCCCACCGTTGGAAGCGGCCTGCCTTGGAACCGGCGCAATCTCCACGCGCCGGTTCTTCGCACGGCCAACGTCGTCGGCGTTGGAACTCACGGGCTGCTGCGAGCCAAACGCTGCTGCAAACACGCTGGACGCGGGAATGCCCTCATCAATCAACGCACGCGTCACGGTCAAGGCGCGCTTGGCGGACAGCTCCCAGTTATCGGCAAACAGTCGGTTGCCGGCACGCACCTGCTGATCGTCGGAAAACCCGCTCACCATCAGGATCTCTTCACGCGAAGTGAGATACGCGGCCAGCGGCCCCGCCAGGCTCTTCATCAGCGCGCGGCCCTCGGGCTGCAATTGATCAGAGTTGATCGCGAAGAGCACGTTGCCGTTGATGCCGATGCGCCCGTTGACGAGCGTCACGCGCCCGGCCGCCAGCGGGCCGGCCAGCGCCTGCTCCAGTGTCTTGCGGCGCTGTGCCTCGGCCTCGCGCTGCTTGACCTCGTTTTCCAGCTTGGAGGACAGCTCCAGCTGCACGCCGATCACGCCGACCAGAATCAGCACAAACGCGCCCAGCAGCACCGACATCAGGTCGCCGAACGCGGCCCAGACCGGCGCCGTGGCCTCGATGCCACCGTCGATCTCGTCGTTCATGCCGCTTCGGTCCCGGCCAGCGCGCGCTGGTCGCCCAGCCGTTGCAGGTCTTCGAGGATCTGCTTTTGGGACAGCATGCTCAGGTCGATCACCTCACGCGCCTGCGCCACGTAGTAGGCGAGCTGTTCGTCGCTGCGGGTGAGCGACTTCTCGAGCGCGGCTTCGATACGCTGCAGCTGGGCCGCAAGCTTGTCGTTCGACTCGCCAAACAGCTGCACGGCCACGCCAAACGCCTCGCCCAGGCTCGCCACCTCGACCGCGCTGCCGGTCACCTGCGCAGCCACCGCGCCAAGCTTGCCGGTCTCAGCTTCCACGCGATCGGTGAACCGCTTACCCACTCGCTCCAGCAAATCCGCCGACGTTGCCACCAGGGCGTCCACCGCCGTGCGTTGCTCGGTCGATGCATGGTTGACGGCGTCGAGCAATGTTTCCAGCGTGCCCAGCAGGCGCGCACGCTCGTCCAGCATCGCGGTATCGCGCACCATGCTGTCGGACAGCTTCTGGCGCAGCTCGGCCACCACTTCGGCCGCGGCCCTGGGCGCTTCCGAAGCGGCTTGGACCAGGCGCGAAATCTCGCCGATCGTGTCGTTGGCGTGTGCCTGCGTTTGCGCGGAAATGTCGCGTGCGGTCTGGGCCAGTGCGTCGCAAATCTGTTGCTGACGGCTTGCCGTATCGGCGCCAGCCTTTTCCCACGCCTCGCTCAGCTTGGCGCCCATGGCGCCAAGGGCATCGGTCCAGGCCGCCAGACGTTGCGCGTCTCTCGCTTCCAGCGCAGCTTGCAGCGCGGCTCGCGACTGACGCGATGCGTCCTGCTGCGCGGCGATATCGCGCGCTGTCTGCGCCAACGCATCGCAGATATCTTGCTGACGATTCGCCGTATCGGCGCCGGTTTTCTCCCACGCCTGGCCGAGCTTCTCGCCCGTTGCGCTGAGCGCCTCGGTCCAGGCCGCGAGACGTTGCGCGTCTCGTGCTTCCAGTGCGGCTTGCAGCGCCGTATGCGACTGGCGCGACGCGTCTTGCAACGATACGGCGTGCTGCTCAAACGTGGCAGCGGCCGCCTCCAGCGCGCGCTGGTTCTGCGCGGCCAGTTCGGCGTGGGTGTGTTCCTGGCGGGCCAACGCATCGCGCCAGGCAGCGGACAGGCCGCCAGCGGTGGCATCCAGACGCTTGGCAACGCCATCGAGCAACCGCGCCGAGCGTTGCTCGAATGCCTCGGCAAATCGGTCCAGCGACGTGCCAACCTGGCCAAGCAGGGCTTCGCTGGAGCGTTGATGCGCCGACAGGGCGTGGTTCCAGATGCCGGAAACCGCCTCGGCCGTCGCTTCAAAGCGCGTCGACAGGCCGTCCAGCTGACGCTGCACCGCGTGCGCGACCGTCTCCTGCAGCGCGGCCGATTCCCGGGCAAGGCCCGCCATCGTCGTTTCCACCACCGGCTGCAGCGCGGCGGTGGCAACGCGTGCGCTCTCCGCTGCGCTGTCCTTCAAGGACTGACCGACCGACGACGCAAGCTGGCTGTAAGCGGTCTGCGCCTTGTCGAGAAATGCCTGCTGGGCGGCGATCTGTCGCTCGCTGCTGGCCGCGCCCTGCTGCTCCAGCGACGTCATCATCGCCTGCAGCCGATCAACCAGCGCGGGCATCACATCGGATTGCCGCTGCAGAAGCTTGAACGTTTCTTCACGCTGATGTGCGTGCGAGTAGATGCGCAGCGTGGTCGCGATCTTTGCGTCGAGCGCCTGCACGGCCTGCAGCCGCTCGCGCCGACACAGCGCCGAGAGCAACCCCAGCATGGCCGACGTTGCCACACCGGCAATCGAGGTGCCGAACGAGAATCCCAACCCCTTGATCGGGGCGGCCAGCGATGCGCGGATCGCCTGCAAATCCGTCGCGCTTTCCAGCGCTGCGCCCGTGCCCTTGAGCGTCACCACCATGCCGAGCAGCGTACCGAGCATGCCAAGCAGCACCAGCAGGCCCACCAGATACGGCGTCAATGCGGGCGCGGGCAGCGCAACGCGCTCGCCTTCCACACGCAGGCGCACGGCATGGCGCAAGCTCGGGTGCAGTTGCTCCAGCCATGCCGCCAGAGTGGGCGGCGTCTCGGACAACCCTGCCACGGCCTGGGCGACCGTGCCCGTGGCTTGCCGATAACGGCGCAGCTCCAGCGCGCCCGCCATATAAGCGGCACCGATCACAAGCGTGACGGCCAGTGCCAGCAGGTTCCCGCCGACGACGTAACCGCCGGCAATCCACCCCAAGGCCGCCAGCCCGACAAAGAAAACGATGAGATTCAGGTGAAGTCTGGACATGAAAGGTGTCTGTCCCGCTTAGCGGGAGCGAAGGGCTGCGAGCAACCCGTCGATCGGTTGAAAACGAACATCAAGCTCGGCCTGGAGCACGCTCTGCATATCCTTGCGGAACGCATCCAGCCAGGCGCGGGATGTGGATGGGGTGGCCTGGCCCTCTGCGGGCAACTGGGCCTGCCGCTGCTGCTCGGCCGCGCGCAGGCGCTCGAAGTACGGCCCCAGCATCGCTGGAATGGCCCCCAGCAACGAACGCTCGCGGCCTGCGAGCGCCTGCTCCATGCTGGCGTCCAGCACCGCAAGGCGCGCGAGGTCGGGCGTCCTGGCAGCCAGCAGGCGCCGCAGGCGGCCACGCAGGTCGCTGATCTCCAGTTCCATGGTCTGCTGCATCAGCACGTAGCGCTGCCGGAAATCGGCGTAGTCGACCACCACCGGCACCGACGGGTTCTGGATCGGCGCGCGTGGCCCAGGCCTGGCATCAGGCGCACAGCTGGACGCGATGGACTTCGTCAACGCCGCGCGGACGCGGCCACCGATGGTTTCGGCGTCCGGGCCGACGGGCCGCGTGCTGGAGGCACTGGCGGGCGGTGCCGCGCTCAATGCCGACAAGAGCGTGATGGCATCCGTCCAGCTGAGCCATTGGCTCAACCGACCAGAAAGGGGCTGCGCAGATGCGGAAACGTCGACGTCCGTCAGGCGAGCAAGAATGCGGATCAGCGCGGGGCCGCTGAGCGCCCTGCGTTGCTGGGCGTGCGCCATGCTACGAGTGCCGAAAAAAGGCTGGAGTTTACACTGCCCGCCGGGTCGGACCGACGTCTTCGAGTGGCAGCAGAATCACTTCGCCAGGAGAATCGCTGCAGTCGATCGGCTCGCGGGCGAGACGGGGCGACGTCCTTTACCGCATAGCGCAGCATCGGCCCTCCATGACACGGCGCCCCAGCGAAACCGCGGCAGTGCAGCGGCGCCCGGGTCGCCCGCCTACATTTGTGCGATCAGGCCGACAGCGGTATCGTGTCGCCCACTACCGCACCCTCCCGCTTTCCCGCCCCTTTTCCCCCGTGACCGAACACCCCACCCTCACCTGGACCGACGACCGCCCTGAAGCCAGCAGCGACGCCGTCCATACCGCCGTCTGGCGCTCCGAAGCCGGCAACCCGCCGCCCAAGCGCGTGGTCATCGCGGATGATCGCACCACCGCTGATGCGGCCTATCGCCTCGCCTGCGAAGGCACGGCATTGCTCTGGCAAGGCGACTTCCAGAACGCGCGCCAACTGCTGCAAGCCATGTCCCGCCGCACGGATCGCAAACCCGGCAAGGCGCGCAAGGAACCCGCCTCGCCCATCGATGCGTTCAACCTGCACCGGCAGGCGCAATCGCAGCGCGCCCGCACGCTCGGCATGCTGCTGATTCCACTGGATGCGGATTACACGATCCCGCTGCGCCGAGCCCCCGACATGCGCGACGCCTGCACGGAGGCTTACGGCACGAGCCACGCCGCGTCCGTCGTCTCGCTGCGTGAACTGCTTGGTTTGATCGGCGCGCATGAGTGGCGCAAGAAGGGTGTGGAGATTCCCGCGCTCGGTGGTGAGCGCATTCACCCGCACTACGGCGTGTTCTCGCCCGTGCGCGGCGAATACATCGATCTGGTGGCGAAGGCGCCGCTGCCCTCGAAAACGCTGGCGTTCGATATCGGCACGGGCACCGGCGTGCTGGCAGCGGTGCTCGCCAAACGCGGCGTCAAGCGCGTCATCGGCACGGATCAGGACTCGCGTGCCCTGGCCTGCGCCCGCGAGAATGTGGAGCGCCTCGGTCTGCAAGCGCAGGTCGACATCGTGGAAGCGGATCTGTTTCCAGAAGGCCGTGCGCCACTGATCGTATGCAACCCGCCGTGGCTGCCGGCACGGCCCAGCTCGCCCATCGAGCGCGCCGTCTACGACCCGGACAGTCGCATGCTGCGCGGCTTCCTGGACGGCCTCGCCGCCCATCTGGAGCCGAATGGCGAGGGCTGGTTGATCCTGTCGGACTTTGCCGAGCATCTTGGGCTGCGCACGCGCGATGCCCTGCTGGCGATGATCGATGCGGCCGGCCTGCAGGTGGTGGGCCGGGAAGACATCAAGCCGAAGCACCCGAAGGCGTCCGATGAAAACGACCCGCTCTATCGGGCCCGGGTTGCCGAGGTGACGTCGCTGTGGCGCCTGAAGGCCCGCCAGTAAGCCAGTGAATCAGCGCGCCATCGTCGCCAGATAGTCGAGCGCGCCCTGCCCCGCAGCGGCGCCGCTCGCAAAACACGCCGTCAGCAGATAGCCGCCTGTCGGCGCTTCCCAATCGAGCATCTCGCCCGCGCAGAACACGCCCGGCAGACACTTGATCATCAGCTTTGCATCCAGCGCTTCAAATGCAACGCCGCCTGCAGTGCTGATCGCCTCGTCGATGGGCCTTGTACGTGTGAGCCGCAACGGCAATGCCTTGATAGCCTTCGCCAGCTGGGTCAGATCGGCAAACGCGTCCTTGCTCAGGCACTCGCGCAGCAAGCCGAGCTTCACGCCCGTGATATTCAGCTTGCTTTGCAGATGGCTCGACATCGAACGCGCACCGCGCGGGCGCATCAGTTCATCCGTCACACGTTGGGCACTCCAGCCTGGCGCAAGGTCAAGCCAGATCGTCGCGCTGCCCTCTGCGGCAAGCGCGTCGCGAATGGGCGCCGACAACGCATAGACGAGACTGCCTTCAATGCCCGTCTGCGTGACGACGAACTCGCCCTGGCGGAATTGCAGCGCACCGTCATGGCTCGAGCGCAAACCGATGGCGACGGACTTGACGGGCTGCCCCGCAAAACGCTCCTGGAAATACGCGCTCCAATCGGCGTCGAACCCGCAGTTGGCGGGCTGCAATGGCTGCACCCGCACGCCGCGCGCTTCCAGCAACGGCACCCAGGCGCCGTCGGAGCCCAGGCGGGGCCAGCTGCCGCCGCCCATGGCCAGTACCACGGCATCGGCTTGCACCAGCCGTTCAACGCCGGCGGTTTCAAAGCGCAGCACCTGCGCGTGGTCCGACGGTTCTGCCCAGCCCACCCAGCGATGCCGCATGTGCAGCTGCACGCCCGCCTCGCGCAGCCGGTGCAGCCATGCGCGCAGCAAGGGCGCGGCTTTCATCTCAGTCGGAAAGACACGCCCCGAACTGCCGACAAATGTGTCGATGCCCAGCCCATGAATCCAAGCGCGCAGGGCGTCAGGGCTGAAGCGGCCGATGAGCGGCGCCAGTGCCTCACGCCGCGTGCGATAACGCCCGAGAAACGCGTCGAGCGGCTCCGAATGCGTGATGTTCATCCCGCCAATACCCGCCAGCAGGAATTTGCGCCCGGCCGACGGCATGGCGTCGAACACCTCCACACGCACGCCGTTGCGCGACAGGACTTCAGCGGCCATGAGCCCGGCGGGGCCGGCGCCGATGACGGCAACGAGAGGGGCGTTGGATGTTTCGGACATGCGGGGAGGAACGGATCGAATCGCGCGGGGCGGACAAGCGGGGCGCTATTGTCACATCCCGCCCGAACGCGGGCAAACCAGGCGGCGCATGACGCCCCTTGGGGTGCGCTGGCCGTCGCCCACCCTGCTTTTCGGTAAACTGGCGCCCTCTTTCCGTTTTTCTCCGCGCCGGCGCACCGGTCCCATTCCGTGCGACATGTCGCCCAGGCTGTCCTGACGATGTCCAACAAGACCCACGAAATCCGCCCCAACCAGTCGATCGAACTGCTCAAGGAACTGCACATCCTGACGCGCGACGGCAAGATGAACCAGGACAGCCGCCGCAAGCTCAAGCAGGTCTATCACCTGTTCCAGTTCATCGAGCCGTTGATGGCCGACGTGCAGCAAGCCAAGGGGCACGTCACGCTGGTCGACCACGGCGCGGGCAAGTCTTACCTCGGCTTCATCCTGTACGACCTGTTCTGCAAAGAGCAACCGGGCGACGGCACCTCACATATCTACGGCATTGAGACTCGCGAAGAGCTGGTCGCCAAGTCGACCGAGCTTGCCGCGCGGCTCGGCTTCAAGGGGATGTCGTTCCTGAACCTGTCGGTGGCGGAATCGATCACGTCTGACAAGCTGCCCGGCACGATCGACATCGTGACCGCACTGCATGCGTGCAACACCGCCACGGACGACGCGATTCGCTTCGCGCTCGAAAAGCATGCCCAATACATCGTGCTCGTGCCGTGCTGCCAGGCGGAAGTGGCCGGCGTTCTGCGCAAGAACAAGGGCAAGTCGCTCGGCAATGCGCTTACGGAAATCTGGCGCCACCCGCTGCACACGCGCGAATTCGGCAGCCAGGTCACCAACGTGCTGCGCTGCCTGCAGCTCGAAGCGCACGGCTATCAGGTCAGCGTGACGGAACTCGTGGGGTGGGAACACTCGATGAAAAACGAACTGATCATCGCGCACTACAAAGATCTGCCGCGTCGCCGCCCGACCGAGCGGCTGAACGAGGTGATCAGCACGCTGGGCCTGGAAGAGCTGCACGAGCGGTTCTTTGCACCGGCCGGCTCCTGAAGAGAGAAGAAGCAGTAGCGCACCCGACGCACAGATCTCCGCCGTTATGCCAGACGCCTGCCTTCGTGCTGCACCCGCTTGTCTTCGTACATCGCGACATCGGCCTCGCGCAGCGTTTCTTCCAGACGCCCGCCTTCGTGGCAGGTGGCGCAGCCCATGGAAAACCCAAGCTCCGCGCCCGGATAGAACTGGTTGTTGAGTTCGACCAACTTGCGCAGGCTTTCCACCAAGGCCGCACCGGCGTGTGCGTCGGCGCCGGGCAGCAACACGGCAAACTCGTCGCCGCCAATGCGCGCAGCGTGTGCAGGTTTGTCGATGGCCTTGCTGAGCACCTCGCCGGCGCGACGCAGCAGCGCGTCGCCTGCGGCGTGGCCGAGCTGGTCATTCACGCGCTTCAAGTCGTTCAGGTCGATCATGATGACCGTGACCGGGAACGGGCCCTTGCGCTCCAGCCGGTTGATCTCGTCTACGTAGAACGAGCGGTTCTTCAGCTTGGTGAGCACGTCGTGCTTGCCCAGATATTCCAGGTACGACTCGGCTTTCTTGCGCGCGGTGATGTCGGTCAGCGCCAGCAGCACCATGTCCCAATCCTTCTCGCGGCCGGGGAACACCGAAAACTGCAGGTGGATGTTCAGCGTGTTGCCATCCAGCCCGTAATTGACGACCTCGCGCTGCTGGAAGAGCTTGCCATCCCACAGGTCGATCAACTGCTCGCGAAAGTGCGGGCGCATGTCGTCGCGAAAGATTTCCGGCAAGCGGCCAAGCAAGTCGTTGCGGTTGCGCGCCTTGAACATCTCCAGCGTGAAGCCGTTCACGTCGAGCACCTGGATCTCCTGCATGCAGCGCTCGACAAACTCCGGATGCACATCGGTAAACGTGCGGAAATCGGTGATGCCCTGCATGCGCACTTCGTCCAGCAGCATCTTGATGGTGCTGAAGTTCTCCACCCACAGCGACACCGGTGCGTGCTCGAACACGCCGCGCGCGTAAAGCTGGCTGGCGGCGGCTCGGCGGCGGGCGTCTTCGAGTTCGGTGATGTCGTCCACGGCCACCAGCACGCGGTCCCACGGCTGATCGTGGTCAGGCAGGACAACGCCCTTGAGCAGGATGTCGAGGCGGCGGCCGTCAAGCGTGTAGTTGACGCTGCGGCTCTCGAACGACGGTTCGCCAGACCAGAGCTGCACGAGTTCGCCCACGTGGGCCTCGAGCATGTCGTCGCGCAGGACGTCGGCCAGCCGCGCAGTCAGGGTTTCGGCGTCCGGGGCGGCGTACATGGACAACGTGCGCCGGTTCACGCGCAGCACCTTGATGCAGGCCGAACAGGCCGCCACGCGTGATACGTCCTCTTCCAGAAAGCGCTGCAGGTCGGTCACGCCGGCCGCCCGCCATTGGGCAAAGAGGCGGTGCAGATCACTGTAGTCCTCCAGCCACAATGACGTGGGGGTGACATCGAAGAAATCGATCAGGTTGACACCCACAGCCGCCGGGCTGCTGACGCTATCGGACGCGGATTGCATGAATCGCTCTACGGGAACAAGAACACTTCGCAAACCTTGCGAGCGTACTGGTTTTGTGTAACACCGCGCACAGCGCCTCGCTCATCCGGAAGGATTACCCCCATGCAGGCGATGCGCTGTCAGCTGCTGCAGCGCAATACCTTGCCGAATATCCAGAAAGTTCCCCAAACGGATTTTGCGAAGCTACTCCGTATTTAGTTTTGCTTTATCTGGCGTTGTAAAAAAAGCCGCTGCTATTTTTAAGATATTTTCATGAAGCGCGTCGCGCCTTTCATTTTTTCAATGCGCGTTGCAGAAATCGCCGATCGTTCCGAGATGCGCCTGCCGCTTCGTAAATGCACATACCAAAAACTGCAAATTCCGCAGCAGATTCTCTCGCACGTGATTTAAAAAACTTCGTCTCGATTCGCAGGCCGTTTCCTCCAGAATCCGTGCATCCCGTGCGCGGGCTGTGATTTGCACCGCGCAAGAAGCGGGTAATTCCTTGTCCCGATTCTGCGGCCTGCCCCCCGATTTTCTCTTGAGCCCTGGGCCGCGGATTCGTTTTCCAACTCAGGAGAAATGCAATGCGGGATTCGACAACCCACCGTCGTACGGCCACGACACATACCGGGCGCGCCTCCAACGCCCGGACACGTCGCTCGTTCAAGCTGGCACTCGTGGCACAGGCTGCGGCCGCGCTGATTCTGGCCGCGTGCGGCGGCGGCGGAGATGACGCGCTCACGCCGGCCGGCGGCAAGCTGGACGCAAACGGCTCGCAGCAGCAGGGCAATACCAACACCGGCAACACGAATGCACCAGCGCCGGCAGTCGACGCAACGGTGCCGCCGGTTGAACTGCCGGACTACATCAGGCCGGTCAACTACAAGCTGTGGTTCCGCCCGAGCGCAGACCTGAACAGCTTCTCGGGCCGCGCCGATGTGGAGATCAAGGTCACCAAGCAAACCGGTGCCGTGACGCTGGCCGTGCGCGACCTGAAGCTCGACGGCTCGCGCCTGACGCTCACGCCCACCTCGGGCAACGGCGCGGCGCGTGTGCTCGTGCCGATTCCGCAATCGCAAGGGGCCTTCTATGACCTGCGCGACCCGACCGGAGACATCAAGCCCGGCAACTACGTGCTGCACATGGAGTGGACGGGCACGATCAACTTCACCAAGGCCGAGGGCATCTTCAAGCTGGGCCTGCAGGCGGCAACGGGTGAGAGCTCGGACGCCATCGTCACGCAAGGCGAGTCGAACTTCGCGCGCGAGTGGTTCCCGAGCTGGGATGAGCCGGCCTTCCGCAACACCTTCGAGGTGACGGCGGAAATTCCGGGCGACTGGAAGGCCGTGGCCAACGGGAGACAGACGGGCGCCACCAAGCTGCCGGATGGCTATCAGCAGGTGTCGTTTGCCAAGACACCGTCGATGCCGGCGTACCTGCTGTTCTTCGGCGGCGGCAAGTTCGACATCCTGGAAGACCAGTTCACCAACCCGCTCGACGGCAGCAGCATGCGCCTGCGCTGGTGGGTGCCGCCCGGCGAGGCGCACTCGGCGGTCTCCGGCATGCAGTTCACCAAGGAAGCGCTGAACCACTACTACAACTACTTCCAGATCCCGCTGCCGTTCGACAAGATGGACACCATCGTCGCCAACGACAGCTACAACAACAAGAATGCCGGCTTTGGCGGCATGGAGAACTGGGGCGCCATCTTCGAGTTTGCCGACCAGGTGCTGGTGCCGCCCGATGGCGCACCGACAACGGTCCACTCGATGGGCAAGGCGCGCTCGTTCGTCGTGGTGTCGCATGAACTGGCGCACCAATGGTTTGGCGACCTCGTCACGCTGGACTGGTGGGACGATATCTGGCTGAACGAGTCCTTCGCCAACTGGTTCGAGAACGTCACCAAGATCGCGCTGCACCCCGAGTTCCAAGGCAACACATGGGCCGACTATGCAGCTGTCAAGCAGCGCGTCTACACGTTGGACCTGCAGCCTACCGCCGTACCGGTACAGCACAACCTGAGCGATGCCGGCTCGATGGACTTCCTCGACCGCTTTGCCTACAACAAGGGCGGCCATGTCCTGCAGATGCTCGAGAACTACATCGGCAAGGACGCCATGCGCAAGGGTCTGCAGAGCTACCTGAACAAGTACAAGTTCGGTAACGGTACGCCGCCGCGCCTGTGGGCAGAACTGGAAGCGGCCAGCGGCAAGCCGGTGGGCAAGGTGGGCGACAGCTTCGTGCGCCAGACCGGCCTGCCGCTCGTCACCATCGATGCGCAGTGCAATCCGGTCACCAACCAGAACGTGCTGACGATCACGCAGAAGGCCTTCCCGAACAAGAACGTCTATTCGGGCTACCAGTGGAACGTGCCGCTCACGTTGGCCTACGGCGACAATTTTGGTCAGTCGCAGACCATCGTGCTCGACCAGCAGACCGCGCAGGTCACGCTGCCGACGTGCTCGGCCGTGCTGGCCAACCCCTCGGGCCTGGACTACTACGTGACCAACTACAGCCCGACGCTGTGGAGCAACCTGCTGGCGCAGGCCGGCGCCATCAGCAGCGATGCGACCAAGACCAACATCGCAGGCGATGCCACGCAGTTGTATAACGCGCAGCTCATCACCAAGGCGCAGTACGACCAGATCGTCGGTATCAAGAACTTCCAGCCTGCGGTGGCAACACTGGCCGCCCAGTCTGTGAAGCCGACCGGCTCGCTGCAACCGCAAGCGGTGCAGTTGCAGGAAATGCAGTCGATGGATCGCCCGATCCACACGTTCCGCTACGAAGGTCTCATGAAGCATCTGACCGACATCAAGCGGTAAGCACCAAAGCAAGCGGGCCGCGTCTTACGATGCGGCCCGCTGCAAGGGTGGCTCCTGATTTCCGGCGGACACGGTCCGCCGTTTTTCATGCGCGCGTCAGACGATTCTCAACCGGTGCGATGCAGGAAGGTGGCCTGGATCACGTCGGTCATCCAGATGGCGCTGTCGCCGGTCTGGCCGTGCTCCAGCACCTTGACGGCGCTTTCGAACAGCACGCTGGCCAGCGCATCGGAAGCCACGATCTCGATGCGCACGCGCGGCACGAACTCCGTCAGGTCTTCCTTGATGGAATGCGCGCCGGCCTGTGAAGCCGTTGGCGGATAGGCATTCACCTCGGCCACCGTCATGCCCGGGAAACCGGGGCAAACGCGCAGCGCTTCATGCATGCGTTCCAGCAGTTGCGGGCGCACTACGATGCGGATTTCCTTCATGCCTTCGACTCCTCATCAAACCATTTGTACAGCGTGGGCAGCATCACCAGCGTCAGCAGCGTGCAGGTCAGCAGACCGCCGATCACCACGATGGCCAGCGGCCGTTGCACTTCCGAGCCCGGCCCTGTGGCAAACAAGAACGGGATCAGGCCCAGCATGGCTACCGTGGCCGTCATCATCACGGGGCGGAAACGCATGCGCGAGCCCAGCCGCACGGATTCCTCCACCGACATGCCTTGCTCGCGCAGACTGCGGATCGTGCTGACGAGCACCACGCCGTTGAGCACCGCGATACCCCATAGCGCCACAAACCCCACCGATGCCGGCACGGAGAGGTACTCACCCGTGACGAACAGGCCGATGATCCCGCCCACCGAGGCAAACGGCAGCACCAGAATGATCAGCGTGGCATAGCGCACGGAGTTGAACAGCAGGAAGAGCAGGAAGAAGATGGCCGCCACCGTGATCGGCACGATCACCTTCAGGTGGCCCATGGCGCGTTCCATGTTCTGGAACTGGCCGCCGCACTCCAGGTAGTAGCCCTCGGGCAGCTTGACCTTCTGCGCGACGGCCGCCTGCAGCTCGGCTACGAAGCCGCCCAAGTCGCGGTCGCGCACATTCACGCCCACCACCACGCGGCGCTTGCCCAGCTCACGGCTGATCTGCGCGGGGCCGTCGGTCACATCGATGCGGGCGATGCTTTCCATCGGCACCTGTGCGCCATTGGGGGCGGCCACGATCAGGTTGCGGATGGCCTCTACGCTGCCGCGATACGCGTCCGGCAAGCGCACCACCGCGCTGAAGCGGCGCTCGCCCTCGAAGATTTCCGTGGCTTCCTTGCCGCCGATGGCGGTCTCGATCACGTTGTGCACGTCGGCCGCATTCAGGCCGTAGCGTGCAATGGCCTGGCGGTCGATCGCGATCTGCAGGTATTGCTGACCGGTAATGCGTTCCACTCGCATGTCCTGCGCGCCCTGGATGCCCTGTGCCACCTTGGCAATCGCCTCGGCCTTCTCGCGCAGTGTGTTGAGGTCATCGCCGAACACCTTGATGGCGACATCGGAACGCACGCCGGTCACCATCTCGTCCACGCGATCGGAAATCGGCTGTGCCATGACGATCTGCACGCCGGGCAGCACCTGCAGCGCCTTGCGCATCGCCTCGGCAATGTCGTCCTGGTTCCAGCCCTTGGGCCATTCATCGCGCGGCTTGAGTGAGACGATCGGCGTCGACTCGTTCTGGCCCTGCGGGTCGGCCGGAGACTCGCCGCGGCCCACGCCGGAGACGGCCGACTTCACGCCCGGCACCTGCATCACCAGGCGCATGGCTTCCATCTCCATGCGGATCGACTCTTCCAGCGAGATGTTCGGCGCGCGGTTGATGCCTGGCACCACCGAGCCCTCCTTCATCTCCGGAATGAACGCCGTGCCCAGAAACGGAATCAGCGCGCCCGTGGCCAGGAACACGGCCACGGCCACGATGACGGTCTTGCGGCCGTTGTTCAGGCTCAACTCCAGCAAGCGCAGATACGGCTTCTTCATCTTGCGGATCAGCCACGTGTCATGCGCGTCGTGCTCGGCGTGGGGGTCTTCGCTGTGCTCACCTTCCACGTGCTTGTGCACCTTGGGCTTGAGCAGATACGACGACAACACCGGCGTCAGCGTGAGCGACAGCACCAGCGAGAAAAACAGCGCAATCGCAATCGTGAAGGCCAGCGGCGCAAACATCTTGCCTTCCATGCCCTCCAGCGTCATCAGCGGCAGGAACACCAGGATGATGATGCCCACGCCAAAGATCACGGGCGTCGCCACTTCCGTCACGGCATGGAGGATGATGCGCGCGCGACTCTCGCTCGGGTCGCGCGGCTTAGCGAGGTGCGCGAACGCGTTTTCCACCACGACCACCGAGCCATCGACCATCAAGCCGATGGCGATCGCCAATCCGCCCAATGACATCAGATTGGCCGAGATGCCGAGCTTGTTCATCGCCATGAACGTCAACAGCGGCGTAAGGATCAGCGTGCCGACCACGATGAGCGATGAACGGATGTCGCCCAGGAACAGCAACAGCACGATCACCACCAGCACCACGCCTTCGGCCAGCACCTTGATGACGGTCTGCAAGGCCGAATCCACCAGCTCCGAACGCTCGTAGTACGGCACGATCTTCAGGCCGTCGGGCAGCATGCCGTCGTTGTTGATGGCCTTCACGCGATCCTGGATGCGGGCGACCACTTCCTTCGCGTTGCCGCCGCGCATCATCATCACGACGCCGCCGACGGATTCCGTCACGCCGTTCTTGACCACCGCCCCCGCGCGCACCGCCGTGCCGATCTTTACCTCGGCCACGTCGCGAATCGTGAGCGGTGTGCCATTGACCTCCTTGAGCACGATGGCGCCAATGTCGTTGGTGTCGCGCACCAAACCCACGCCGCGGATCAGGTACTGCTCCGCAAAGTGCGGGAGCACCCCGCCGCCCGAGTTGGCGTTGTTGGCGGCCAGCGCCTCGAACACCTGCTTGACCGTCACGTTGTGATGGCGCAGGCGCTCCGGATTGACGAGCACCTGGTACTGCTTCTCGTAGCCGCCCTGCGAGTTGATCTCGGCCACGCCCGGAATGGAGCGCAGCAGCGGCCGCACCACCCAGTCCTGCGCAATGCGCCGCTGGGTGAGTTCCTCCACTGAAAGCGCCTTGTCGCCATCATCCGGTTTGTCGAGCGTGTACTGATACACCTCGCCCAGGCCCGTCGATACGGGGCCGAGCACCGGCGTCACGCCCGTCGGCATGCGCGACTGCACCTCGATCAACCGCTCCATCACGAGCTGGCGCGCGAAGTACACATCGGTCTCGTCGGTAAAGACGAGCGTGATGAGCGACAGGCCCGGCTTGTTGAGCGAGCGCATCTCGGTCAGCGCCGGCAGGCCGGTCATCGCCATTTCCACCGGCACGGTCACAAAGCGTTCGACCTCCTCCGGCGAGCGCCCCGGCGCTTCCGTAGCGATCTGCACCTGCACATTGGTCACGTCCGGAAACGCGTCAAGCGACAACTTGCGTGCGGCATCCAACCCGAAAAACAGCAGCACGGCGGCAATCACCGCCACCACGAGCCGTTGCTTGAGCGCGCCGCGAATCAATGCGTCGATCATGCGCCCTCCATCTCGGCGCGCTTGCGCTCGTTGTTCAGATGGAAGCCGCCTTCAACGACGATGGGCTGCCCGGCCTGCACGCCGGAAACCACCGGGCGCACGCCGTTCGATTCATCGCCCAGCTTGACCGGCGTGAGCTGGTAGTTCGTCTCGCTGGCGCGCACGAACACGTAGTCGCGGTTGTCCTCACGCACCACGGCGGAAGTCGGCACCACCACGCGTTCTTCCGGGCGCGACTGGATGATCAGCGTGGCCAGCATCGACGGCTTGAGCGTGCGCTCTGCGTTGTCCACTTCGGTGCGCACCGTGACCGTACGCGTCTGCGGGTCAACAATGTCCGACACCCAGATCAGCTTGCCGACAATGCGGTCGCCCGCGCCGGTATCGATCTCCACGGCCTGGCCTGCGCGCACGCCCGCAGCGGCGTTTTCGGGCACTTCACCCACCACCCACACGCGCGACAGATCGGCCACGGTGAACAGCTCATCGGCCGGCTGCACCACTTGGCCGCGCGTTACCTTGCGCTCCACCACCGTGCCGCCGATGCTCGCCACCACGGGCGAGATCGACGACATGCCGCTCGTGCGCATCTTCGCCAGCGTGCCGGGCGACACGCCCATCACGCGCAATTGGTCGACGGCCGCGCGCACTTCGGCATCGGCCATCGCCAGTTCGCTCTGTCGCTTCTGGAGTTCGGCCGAGCCGATCACGTCGGCAGCCAGCAGCAGCTTGGCGCGTTCCAGCGCACGCGCCTGCAGGTCGCGCTGCGCTGCAGCCTTCTGATAGGCGAGCTGCGCGGCGCCAAGCTCCGTGCTGTGCAGTTGCGCGAGGATGTCGCCTGCCTTCACGCTCTGCCCCGGCGTGGCGACCAGCTCGGTCACACGCCCTGTGACGGTGGCACCGATGCGCGCCACGCGCTGTTCGTCAAATGCTATCTGTCCCGGCACGCGCAGGTGCTCGGCAATCGGCTGCTTGCCCACCGGCGCCACTTTCAGGCGCTGCACCAGCGTGGGCTGTGCAACCACGAGGTTCGGGTCAACGGCCTGTTGTGCGGCCTTGGCATCGTTGGCGGCATCTTTGCCGCAGGCGCCCAGCAACAGCATCGCCGCCAGGGCAACGCCGACCAGCCGGATCGAAGAAGAGAAACAAGAAGGTACGGTCATGGTCTGGTTGGATTCGTGAGTTCGGGAGGCAACGCGATGGCTGGGGCTTTTCATGGGGCCTCCGGGCGCAGGCGGTCGAGTTCAACGGCGGCGGTGCGCAGGTCTGCGCGTGCGGCAATCAGGTCATTGCGTGCCTGGCGGAAGACGCGCTGGGCATCGAGGTAGTCGAGAATCCCGCGCTCGCCGTGGCGGTATGCGGCTTCGGCCACGCGCAGCGCCGATTCGGCCTGCTTGATGACGCCGGATTCGAGCGCGCTGACTTGCGACTCCGCAATCTCGTATTGGCGATAGGCCGATTCCACTGCTTGGCGCGTGCGCAACTCCCGGTCGCGCAACAGGGCGCGGGCGCGTTCGCGGGCGGCCACGGCTTCACCGACGGGACCATCGCGGCGGTCGAACAGCGGAATCGACATCACCAAGCCCACGCGGCTGTCCTGCAGATCGGGCTGACGGTCGACCGACCCGCGCAGCGCCAGCGACGGCCAACGCTGGCTGCGCTCGTGCGCAAGACGCGCTTCGGCCTCGCGCACGGCGGCGCGGTCGGCTTCCAGCTCTGGATGCGTGGCGAGCACCGTGCTAACCAGATCGGCCAGCGGCGGCAGATGCGCGACCGGAGGCGTTTCCGCACCGGCATCGACATCGAACGTCTGCGGCAGATCGGCACCCACGGCGCGGCGCAGTTCAGCCAGCGCCTGCTGCACACGCAGTGCGGCGGCCTGCTCGTTGCGCTGCGCGTTGAGCAACTCCGCGTCGCCACGGATGAGTTCGTAGCGCGGGGCTTCGCCGGTTTCCACCCGCACGGCCACGCCACGGCGGATCTGCTCGACCAGCGTCACGTCTTCGCGCGCGTTGCGCTGCTCGGCCTCGCGGCGCACCACGTCGTAAAAGCGCAGCTTGAGATCGGCTTCCACGTCCCGCGCCTGCGACCGGGCGGTCGCTTGCGACGCTTCGTACGCGGCGTCGGCGGCTTGCGTACGGGCGGCGCGCTGCCACGGCAAATCGAGCTTTTGCGTGATCGACACGCTATTTGTGCGGCCTTCCGCCGCACCCGACATGCGGGCACGCTGGCGGCCGGCCATGGCTTCCACCTCGGGGTTGGGCCAGGCGCGTGCGGTGGCGATGCCCGCCTGCGCAGCCTGCACCTGCGCCTGTGAAGCGGCGAGTGCCGGGTGGTTGGCGCGGGCCAGTTCCAGCAACTGCCGCAAGGTGTAGCGCGGCTGCGGGAGCGCCTCGTCGGCACGGGCGGTGGCGGTCTGGGCACTACGTGGCGACGGTGTCGGGGGCGCTGCATTGGCATGGACAGCCATCGCGGTCAGCACAGCGGAAAGAACAGCACGTCGCGACGCGCGCGCGCCTGCTGCGGGGCGCGGGCTGGCCGCATCCTGATTGGACAACATCCGAAATCATCCTGAAAAAGAAGAACAGGCAAGTGCGAACGCCCAGCCGGTCAACGGGCCGGTTGGCGCAGCACTAGCAACTCAAGGGGATGGTTTCCGGCGAATGCCGGAGATCAGACGCGTGCGGGCGGACGCAGCATCGGGGCCGGCGTGGGACCAGCCTGGAACGGAGGAAGCGAAACACGGACACGCGCAACACGCAGGCCGGGCGTCAACACCATGGGCGGCGGCGGCGGCCAGAGTTCTGGCGCGTCGCTGGGGTGATCGGGGGCGGCGGCGCTGGTGGTGGGCGCATCGGGCGCATCGGGAGCGTGCGCAACCCAGTGTTCGACGCTGAAGCACTGGCCGGGCTGCTTGACCGTCTTGCCAAGCGCGACCTTGATGGCACGCTCAAAGCCCTTGCTGGGCTTGGCAGCGGGCAGCGCTTCACCCGGCACGTCGTCAACCACGGCTTCGATGGCTTCAAGCGCGTCGTCCGCAGCCTGGCCATCGGGAAAGTGTGTGGCCGAAAACACCGACACCGTAAACAACAGACACCAGATCGTGACGACCCACCGTACGCCGCGCGCACGCGACAGGACGCCCCGCGCGGTGGCGCGAGACAACGTCGGCAAGGCGGAGGAAAGATTCGTCACAAACATGGGCTCCGAATACTATCGGAAAAATGCTGCATCTACACACAACGTCAGGCAGATCGCCCGGATATCAATCGGAATCGACCTGACTTTTGCGAATCCGTTCCATTTCAGGCCAATGCGCACGCACCCAATCGTCCAGGCCGACGAGCGTGCGGTTGAGCGATTCACCGAGCGGGCTAAGACGATATTCGACGTGCGGGGGGACGCTGTCGTAGATGGTGCGCAGGATAAGGCCGTTGGCTTCCAGCTCGCGCAGCGTCTGCGTGAGCATTTTTTGCGAGATGCCGTTGCCCACGCGGCGCAGGAGTTCGTTGTTGCGCACGGGGCCGTTTTCCAGCGCCGGAAAGATGCGCAGCGCCCATTTGCCAGCGATCAGCTCGAGCGCGCGCATGGACGGGCAGGCGTCCACGGTGCCTTCAGCGGGACTTCCCGGCGTGGACGAAGAGGACGGGGCCAGGTTGTCGGCCATGGGGCCTCCGGAACACGATTGGGATACGCGTCACCGTACCGCCAATCGTGCGACCCTGCAATGCAGCCCGTCAGTCGAGCTGGCCCTGGCAGACGTACTTGCTGTCGAGCTAATCGTCCACGCAAGAGCGCATACCTTGTCCGCGTGAACGATCCAGTCGATGAAGATCAGTGAGCAGCAACGTGCGCGGCAATCGCCTCGCCCACCTGCGTGGTATTGGCGGTGCCGCCCAGGTCAGGCGTGCGCGGGCCGTCCTTGAGCACCGCTTCGATGGCCGCGACGATGGCGTCGTGCGCCGCACGCCCCGCGCCCTGCCCTTGCGTCAGGAAATCCAGCATCAAGGCGCCCGACCAGATCATTGCAATCGGGTTGGCGATGTTCTTGCCGTAGATGTCCGGCGCCGAGCCGTGCACGGGCTCGAACAGCGACGGGAACGTGCGATCGGGGTTCAGGTTGGCGGAAGGGGCCAGGCCGATCGTGCCGGTGGTGGCGGGGCCAAGATCGGACAGGATGTCGCCGAATAAATTAGTGGCAGCCACCACGTCGAAGCGGCCCGGCTGCAGCACGAAGCGCGCGGTCAGGATGTCGATGTGCTGCTTGTCGAGCGTGACGTCGGGATAGTGTTGCGCGACTTCCTCCGCGCGCTTGTCCCACCACGGCATGCTGATGGCGATGCCGTTGCTCTTGGTGGCGAGCGTCACGTGCTTGCGCGGGCGGCTTTGTGCAAGGTCGAACGCGAACTTGAGCAGCCGCTCTGCACCCTTGCGCGAGTAGACCGATTCCTGGATGACGATCTCACGGTCGGTGCCTTCGAACATGATGCCGCCGAGCGACGTGTATTCGCCTTCGGTGTTCTCACGCACGACGTAGTAATCAATGTCGCCGGGCTTGCGATTGGCGAGCGGGCACGGCACGCCTTCAAACAGGCGCACGGGGCGCAGGTTGATGTACTGGTCGAACTCGCGGCGGAACTTGAGCAGCGAGCCCCACAGCGAAACGTGATCGGGCACCGTGGCGGGCCAGCCGACCGCGCCAAAGAAAATCGCGTCCATGCCCTTGAGCTGCGCCTTCCAGTCGTCGGGCATCATCTGGCCGTGCTGCTGGTAGTAGTCGCAGCTGGCCCAATCGATGGTGTGGCACTCAAGCTCGAAGCCAAAGCGCTCGGCCGCCGCCTGGATGACGCGCAGGCCTTCTGGCATGACCTCGCGGCCGATGCCGTCTCCTGGAATGATCGCGATGCGGAATGCGGGAATCATGTCGTTCCTTTTGCTTCTCTGTTAGATGGAGACCGCCGCGGAATGGGTCACCGTGCGGTCCCGCTCGTCAAGCCAGGCCGGGCGCAGTTCGGGCACCGAGTTGGCTAGTTGCTCGCAGTATGGACGATGCGGGCCACCACGATCAAAATCGGACGCCCATACCCACGCCGCCCATGGTGGTTACCTTCAGGTGCGTACTTGTTCCCGCACCGCACCGTCCTTACTCTGAGTGCATCGCAACGCATCCGCTTGCCGGCCCGGCAGCGGACACCTCGGGGGTTCCATGCTTCAAACCGCCTGGCTCTGGCTGCTGGCAGCCGGGGCTGTGGAGATCGCCATGGCGGTCTCACTCAAATTTGCGCAAGGGTGGACGCGCCCGATCCCCAGCGTGCTCGGCATCGTGACGGCGCTTGCGAGCGTCTTCCTGCTCACGCATGCCATGCGCGGCCTGCCTGCCGGCACGGCCTACGCCATCTGGACGGGCATCGGTTCGGTGGGGGTAACCGTGCTCGGCATCGTGCTCTTTGGCGAGAGCATGCAGCCCGCGCGCCTGGCCTGCATCGGGCTGGTGATTGCCGGCACCGTCGGCCTCAACTTCTTCAACGCTGCGTAAAACGTATCAGGAGCCCGGCATGACCCGCCTGCTTTATATCGAAGCCTCACCCATGAAAACGCTGTCCCACTCGATCGACGTGGCCAAGCAGTTTCTCGACGCGTACCGCACCGCGCACCCCGGCCACGAGATGGATACGATCGACTTGTGGAGCCGGGACATCGACCTGCCCGAGTTCGACGCCGACATGATAGGCGTCAAGTTTGCCGTCTTGCGCACCCAGACCGCCAAGCCGCAGCAGCGTGCGCAATGGCAGCGCGCCGTGGCGCTGGCGCAGCGGTTCAACGCGGCCGACCATTACCTCTTTTCCGTACCGATGTGGAATTTCGGGGTGCCGTATCGGCTCAAGCATTTCATTGATGTGGTGACGCTGCCGGAGCAGAACTGGAACTGGTCGCCCGCCACGGGTTATCAGGCGCTGCTCTCGGGCAAGAAGGCGGCGCTCGTCTACCCCAGCGCCGGGGCGTACGCCGCACACACCGAGGGTGCCAGCGAATCGCCGGATGATTTCCAGAAGCCCTATCTGCGCCGCTGGCTGCGTTTTCTCGGCATTGAAGATGTGACGGAGATCAGCGCCGCGCCCACGCTCACCGCGGCCGATCTGCTCGCGGCGACCAAGGCCGATGCCAAAGCGCGAGCGGCGGCGTTGGGCGCAGCCTTCTGAAATGCACGTCTGCCGACGGGGTTGACCGCGAACCAAAGTGTATCTAACATGGTTACACTTTTGTAGGTAACTCCATGTCTACCAGCAGCCGCTTCGCCGTCGCCGTGCACATCCTGACCCTGCTTGCCAGTGCGGAGGGGCCGGTGCCGTCTTCGCTCATTGCTGGCAGCGTGGGGACCAACCCGGCGCTGATCCGGCGTCTGGTGGCGCAATTGGCGGATGCCGGTTTTGTGACCTCGCAGATGGGCGCAACCGGTGGTGCCACGCTGGCGCGACCGGCAGATCGCATCACGCTGCTCGACGTCTTTCGTGTGGTGGAATCTCCGGTGCTGATTGCGCTGCCGCCCAACGCGCCCAACCCGGCGTGCGAAGTCGGTCGTGAGATCACCGGCGTGCTCGAACGCGTGACGGAACGCGCGCAGGCCGCGCTGGAAGCCGAGCTGGCTGCGCAGACCATCGCCAGCATCCTCAGCGAGGTGGGGCACGCGCAACGCCGCCGCCGTCGGGCCTAGCCGGGCCGCATATCGGCCTCTTTTTTTACCCCTATGTGTAACTGCATTAATTACATATAGCGTTTCAACCACCCAGACCAACCACAAGGAATTGACCATGAAGATCGCAATCATTGGCGCCACGGGGCGCGTGGGCACCCGCCTGATCGACGAAGCGCTGCGGCGCGGCCATCAGGTGACGGCCATTGCGCGCACCGCATCGAAGCTGCCCGCACGTGCCGGGCTCACCAACAAGGATGTCGACGTTGCCGACGAGGCGGGGCTCGTGGCAGCGCTTGCCGGCAACGATGTGGTCTACAGCACCGTGCGCTTTCTGCAGGCAAGCGCCGACCAGATCGTTGGTGGGGTGAAGAAAGCGGCCGTGCCACGCCTGCTGGTGGTGGGTGGTGCCGGCAGCCTGGAAGTGGCTCCGGGCGTGGCGTTGATCGACACGCCGCAGTTCCCCAAGGAGTACTTTGAAGAAGCATCGGCCGGCCGCGATTTCCTCAACGCGCTGCGCAAGGAAACCGAGTTGAACTGGACATTCGTGTCGCCGTCGGCCATCTTCGAGCCGGGCGAGCGCACGGGGCGCTTCCGCGTCGGCAAGGATTCACTGCTGGTGGATGCGAACGGCAAGCCCTGGATTTCGATGGAAGACTACGCCATCGCCTTCCTCGACGAAACGGAAAAGCCGGCACACCCGCGCCAGCGTTTCACGGTCGGTTACTGATCAGCGGCGGATGGGGGCACGGGGGTGCGCGCCAATCAATGACCGCGCGTGTCTGCCATGCCCGGCGGCGCATCATCGGGCTCGATCGGCTCGGGCGCGGATTCCAGCGCCGGCAGGCGGATCACGATCGCGCACCCTCTGCCTTCCGCATGCGCCAGGCCGTCTTCGATGGCCACCGAGCCGTTGCCCAATTCAACGATGCGGCGCACGATCGCCAAGCCCAGGCCGCTGCCTTGCGACTGACTGGTGCGCGGGCGGTAGAACCGCTCGAATACGCGATCGCGCTCGTCGGGCGGGATACCGGGGCCGGAATCTTCAATGCGCAGTTCGACCATGGGCACGCCCGCCTGCTCGATGCGCTTGACGGCCACGCGCACCTCGCCGCCATTGGGTGTTTCGCGCACGGCGTTGTCGAGCACGTTTTCGACCAGCGTCGCGGCGTCTTCATGCGACACCGATACCCACGCCTGGTTGGCGCCGTCATACGACAGCGTGATGTTGCGACGCTCGGCGCGCGAGGCTTGCTGAATCACGCCGCTGCGCGCACAGCCGGCCAGGTCGGAGAGCGCACCCTGCGCGAGCTGCGCCTCCACCCGGCGCGCGTCCAGCCGGGCAATGGCGAGCAGCTTGGCCAGCGACTGCGTCGCGCGTGAAATCCCGCGATCGAACTCGCGCAGGGCGGTGGAACGGTCGTCTTCGCTGTCGGAATGCGACACGACATATGCCTGCGCCTGAATGGCGGCCAGCGGCGTGCGCAGTTCGTGCGCGGCATCGGCGAAGAAACGGCGGTCCGCCTCGATACCGCGACGCACCCGCGCGAACAGGCCGTTCAGGGCTTCGACTAGCGGTTTCAACTCGGCGTGTTCGACGCTCTGCACGGGGTCAAGATCGGCAGAATCGCGCGCCTCAACCTGACGCGTGAGCGTGCGCAGCGGCTTGAGGCCCTGGTGCGCGGCCCAACCGACCATGACCATCAGCGCGCTCGCCAGGATGGCCAGCGCCACCGCCACTTCCTGGAAGAGATCGCGAATGGCGCGTTCGTAGGCGGCCAGGGGCTGGGCCACGGTGGCCGATATCTTGCCGTCAACGCTGTCGACCGTGTAGCTGCGCCACGGCTTGCCCTCCAGCATGATCTCGACGACGGTGCCGTGCGCCTTGCCGCATGGCATGGTGGGCGCACCGGGGAAGGCGGTGATGACGTTGCCGGCGCGATCGCACAGCACGTAGCGGAATTCGCCAGGCAGGATGTTGGGCAGCGACAGGCCCAGCTTGATATCGGTAAGGCGGCGCAGGAATTCTTCGCGGCGCGGCACGTCATCCATGTTGAGCGTGGTGAGGTCCGCATAGGCCTGCGCCGACATGCGCAGATCGCTCACCACCTGGCGGCTGTTGGTGCGCGAGATTTCCAGATGCGCGATGACGAGCTGCACCAGCAGCATCAACACCAGCGCCAGCAGGATCAGCACATACAGGCGGAACGACAGCGAGCGAATCCGCAGGATGGCTGGAACCGCCAACTTCATTGGGCGGCCCCGCGGTTGCCACCGATCATGTAGCCGACACCGCGAATGGTCTGGATGGTTTCGTTGCCGAGCTTGCGGCGCAGGTGGTGGATGACGACCTCCAGCGCGTTGGCGCTGACGCTGTCACCCTCACGATAGAGCGCGTCCATCAGCGTTTCGCGCGGCACCCAGCGGTGGGCGCGGCGCACAAGTTCGAGCAACAGCTGATATTCGCGCGGCGTGAGTTCGATGATCTGGCCCTCTTGCGTCACGCGCTTCTGCGAGGGCTCCACCACCAGGTTGCCGACGTTCCACTGATTGGTGCTCTGTCCCGCATGGCGGCGCAGCACGGCGCGCAGACGGGCGATGAGTTCGTCCACGGGGAACGGCTTGACGAGAAAATCATCCGCGCCGGAATCCAGGCCCTTGAGCCGTTCCGACAGCGCGTCGCGCGCGCTGGCGATGATGACGGGCACGTCGCTGTGCGCGGCACGCAGTTCTTCCAGGAACGTATGGCCTTCACCATCGGGCAACCCGAGATCGAGCACGATGGCTTCGAACGTGTTGGTGGTGATCCATTTCTGCGCGTCGACCAGGCGGCGCACCCAGGTCGCGTTGTAGCCGGCCTGACGCAGCGCGCGGGCCAGCGCCGTGCCCAACGGCAAATCGTCTTCGATGAGGAGGATGGCGTTCATGCGCGGGAATCTCGGCGGCGGTAATGACAGTAAACGGACAACCGGCACCTGGAAAACAGGCGCCGGCGAAGGTCGAAATCTACCGCAACGGACTGAGCTTTACCTTAAATGTGTGGAGACACGTGACGAAGAAGTCGCCTCGCCAATACATACCGGACGCGGGCTCGGGCATACAACGTGGCGTTTAGCTATCATTCCGAAATTCCGATTGTATTTTCCTTAAGCCCCCGAGCATGTTCCGCCTGCCCACCACCGCCACCGCGCCGTTCTGCCCGTCCGAGGTGCGCCGCACCGTTGCTGTCCCGCCCGGCCTGCCCCTGTGGAAGAAGCTGCTGCGCTTTGCGGGGCCGGGGCTGCTGGTGTCGGTCGGTTACATGGACCCGGGCAACTGGGCAACCGACATTGAAGCCGGTTCGCGTTACGGCTATACGCTGCTGTTCGTGGTGGTGCTCTCCAGTCTGGCGGCGATGGTGCTGCAGTGTCTGTCGGCGCGGTTGGGCATCGTCACGGGCATGGATCTGGCGCGTGCATCGCGCAATCGCTATCAACCCGGTGCGTTGCGCGTGCAGTGGCTGCTGGCAGAGCTGTCCATCATTGCCTGCGACCTGGCCGAGGTGCTTGGTTGCGCGCTGGCCTTCCACCTGCTGCTGGGCGTGCCGATCCTTTGGGGCGTGGCGCTCACCGCGCTGGACACGCTGATCGTGCTGGGCCTGAAGGGCAAGAACTTCCGCCAGCTGGAAGCCATCGTGCTGGGGCTCATTCTCACGATCGGGCTGTGCTACTTCGTTGAACTCGTGCTCATCAAGCCGCACTGGCCCTCGGTGGCTGCAGGGCTGATGCCGTCGTGGCAGGCCCTGAGCCAGCGCGAGCCGCTGTATCTGGCCATCGGCATCCTCGGCGCCACGGTGATGCCCCACAACCTCTATCTGCATTCGTCCATCGTGCAGACGCGCATGACGGCCAACACCGAGGCGGCCAAGCACGAGGCTATCGGCCTGTCGCGGCTTGACACCATCGTGTCGCTGGGGCTGGCGCTGCTGGTGAACGGCGCGATCCTGATCCTGGCGGCAGCGGCGTTCAACGCGCACGGCCATCAGAACGTGGCCGACATCCAGGATGCCTATCACCTGCTGGAGCCCATCGTCGGAACGGCGCTGGCGGGGCTGCTGTTCGGTATCGCGCTGCTGGCGGCGGGGCAAAGTTCGACTTTTACCGGCACCATCGCGGGGCAAATCCTCATGGAGGGCTTCCTCGATTTGCGCATCCCCTGCTGGCAGCGGCGGTTGATCACGCGGGCCCTGGCGTTGATTCCCGCGTTCATCGGCGTAGCAATGCTGGGCGACCATGCCATCGGCAAGCTGCTGGTCATCAGCCAGGTGGTGCTCGGCCTGCAGTTGCCATTTGCGATGTTTCCGCTGATCCGCATGACGGGCGATCGCACCCTGATGGGCGTCTTTGCTAATAGCCGATTCACGTCGTGGCTGGCGTGGAGCCTGTTCGTCGTCATCGGCGTCGCCAATGGGTGGCTGGTATGGCAGGTACTGGCGGGCTGATACGCCCATTGCGGGATTTCCCCCACTAAAAATCCGCGCACGGCGCCGCCTGCCGCCGTTAGAATGCGCGCTTTGTTGCGCAATCCGGCCACGCCCGCGCCCGCATCATCCCGTCGCGTCAGCAGGCCTCCATTGTCCTGCCTTGAGCGCGAACCTGCCTACCGCTTCCGACCTGCCCGACGCCCGCACGCCCTCGCTCGACTATCAGGCGCGCCATTTCGTGCCGATGATCCTCGCGCTGAGCAAATGCGGCGTGCTCGGTTACGCCTTCGCGGTCATGCTGGGCTGGTCGGTCGGGCTGCTGCATCGGCCCGAACCGCTACTCGCGCTGCTCCTGGTTCTGGTGGCGATCGTAGTGACGGCCCAGCGCTATCGGCATACCGGCATGTGGGGCCTGCTGGCGCTCACTCACCTGCTGGCGGAGGAAGTGGCGATCATCGCGTTCGGCCATCAGGCAGGTCTGCAATGGGTGCTGCCGGCGTTCTACCTGATGCCGCTTGCCACCAGCCCCGCGTGGCTCACACGGCGCGATTTCTGCATTGCCATGGCGCTCTGCACGGCCGGGCCCGTCGTTGCGCTGCTCATCGCGCCGGAACCCGCCGCAGCAATCCACCACGGCTGGCTGGGGCTGGTGCTCTATCTGCCCATCTGCATTGCCGCGGCCGCCGTCATTCACCACTACCTGCTGCGCGCCATGGCCCGGCACTTTGCGGCCGAACGCAGCCTGGCCGATCGCGCCAACACCGACCACCTGACCGGCATGCTGGCGCGGCAGCGCTTCTTCGAACTCGGCAGCTTTGCGGTCGAACGCGCGCAGCATCATGCTGAACCGTTATGCGCGTTGTACCTCGACGTCGATCACTTCAAGTCGATCAACGATACGTGGGGACATGCCGCCGGTGACGAAGCGCTCGTCGCGCTGTCCGATGCGCTGGCGGACGTGCTGCGCCCGGCCGATCTGTTTGGCCGTCTGGGCGGTGACGAATTCGCCGTGCTGCTGCCGGGCTGTGGTCTGACGGGTGCGCTCGCCGTGGTGGAACGGCTCAAGACTGCGGTGGCCGGCACGCAAACGCCCGTGGGGCCGCTGACGGTAAGCGTAGGAGCCGCACCGCTGCGCCCCGGGCAAGACCTGGCACGCTTGCTGGCCGATGCCGATCTCGGCCTGATGGAGGCCAAGCGCCAGGGCCGCAACCGCGTGTGCGTACCGACCGATGTGCAGCCGCCGGCAAATCTGCGGCAGTAAGGCAGGCACGCTCTGTGCGGCGCAGCATCCGTGTTCTTGCACGGAGATGCCAATGGAGTGGCTCAACACCCACACCTTCCTGCGCGTGCCGGCCCGCGATTGGGCCGCCGCCGCGTTGACTGTGATTGCTGCGTATGCGGTACTGTCCAGCGTGTTGCACCTGATCTGCAACCGGTTTGACGCACGTGCGCGCCGGACCGGCTATCGCTTCGACATTCTCGTCACCGCGGTGCTGCGGGATACGCACCCACTGTTCATCGCGCTGGCCGCGTTGCTTGCAGGTTCGTACTTCATCGATCTGCCCACGCGCATTGCCAACAAGCTCGACCACATTTGGTTCGTCATCATCGGCTTCCAGATTGCCCTGTGGCTCAACCGCGGCGTGAAGCTGTGGGCGCGCGATCGGCTGTCGACCCAGACTCACGCCACGCGTAACCCGGTGATCACGTCGATGACCGCGTGGGTGCTGCGGTTTGCGCTGTGGTCGATGCTGCTGCTGGCCATCCTGGCCAACGTGGGCGTGAACATCACGGCCTTCGTCGCCAGCCTGGGTGTGGGCGGTGTGGCGGTGGCGCTGGCGGTGCAGAGCATCCTGAGCGACCTGTTTGCCTCCCTTGCCATCGGGCTGGACAAGCCGTTCGAGATCGGAGACTTCATCGTCTTCGAATCGATCGCCGGCACGGTGCAGCACGTGGGCCTCAAGACCACGCGTATCCGCAGCCTTTCGGGCGAAGAGATCGTCGCATCCAACACGGCGCTGCTCAAAAGCACGATTCACAATTACAAACGGATGTCGGAACGACGCATCGTCTTCACCTTTGGGGTGACCTACGATGCGCGCGCCGCGCAACTGAAGAAGATTCCGGACATCGTGCGCCGTGCGGTGGAAGCCGCCGGCAACACGCGCTTCGATCGTGCGCACTTCAAGGAGTTTGGCGAGAACGCGCTGAACTTCGAGGTCGTGTATTTCGTGACCGATCCGGACTTCAATCTGTACATGGATATCCAGCAACGCATCAACCTGACAATCCTGGAAGGGCTGGAAAATCTGGGCACCTCGTTCGCCCTGCCCACGCGTACGATCCAGCTCGTGCGCCGTGACGGCGAACCTGTTGGCCCGGAAGACCTCGCTGACTGCTCACCCGCCAGCACTCAGCGTGTGAGCGCGCGGGCTAGCGGTTGACCACTGCGGGCATGCTGAGAAACGCCGCATCGAGGCTGCGCCACAGGGGCCTTGAGCGCGGCACCATGTCTTGCCGGAAGTACCACCAGAAGTACCCGCCGACAAACCGCGGATGCGCGATCGCAAGCCCGTAGTAGTGCGCCACGAGCGCGGCCTTGCGCATGGCATGCCGCGTCCCGACTTCGCCAAAACCCAGCACGGCGTGCGGAAACAGTTCTCCCAGGCGGGTGAATACGGCGTTCCAATCGGGCGGCGCGATCTTGCAGTCGTCTTCATAGAAGCTGATGAACACGTAGTCGAGCCCATCGCGCAGGCGTAGCGGCACATTGCGCTGCGTCCAATCAAACATGGCGCGTGATGGCTGCTCTGCGCAGCCCTCGTTGTAGTACAGCGTGAGCGCCGTGCGGCCGCCGCCGGCTTTGATGACCTCATAGGCTGCCATGGTCTTGTCGATCACGTCGCGTGTGGGGCCTGTCCACTCGCCGTTGATCTCATTGCCGATTTCCCAGACATCGACGTTGCTGCCGAGCGTGTGCAGGTAAGCCGCAGCACGCTGGCGCAGTTGCAGGGTCGTGTACTGCTTGAGCGTGGAGGAATCGGCCAGCTCGCCCATCACGTAGGCCACGTCCCGGATGGCGACTACGGGCCCGACGTAATGCGGCGCGTCCATGCCTTCATCAAAGACGACGCGCACCGTGGGCGTGCGCGAGAGGTGCGACAGTGCGTCGACCACGGCGGGCACATTGTCCACCGCATCGACGGTCACGCCATACAACGGCACAGGGCCGGAAGGCATCGCGCCCACCAGCCCCGCGGCCTCGTTGGATGCGCTCATTACCAGCATGGCTGCCGCCAGTATCCAGCGCATCCGCTGCACGGCTACTGCACTGTGCTGGCATCCGCCCAGGTATAGCCGAGCGCGGTGATGCCAGTAATGATCTGCTGGAAGTCGGGGAACCCCGTGGCGACCAGCCCCGGCTCCAGCCAGAACGGATGGAAGAAGAACGAGGCAAAGCCATCGCGCACGACCAGCGCATAGTTCGCGTTGGTCAGGATGTCCGTGACGTTGTAAGTCAGGCAAGACGACGGATCGATCGAGCAGATGTTGTATTCAACGTTGCCCAGGTTCTCCGGAATCACGCGTTGGCCATAGTAGTCCTTCTGAATGATGTAGGGGAAGAACTGCCCCACCGAGAAATCATGGCCCGGCGTGGTGGCAGCAAGCGTCTGCGGGTTGTCCGACGTGTAGTACACCACGCGCTGGTAGGTGTTCTTGAAGTACGTCGGTACGGCCTTGATGGCCAATGGCGACGACTGGTAGTGCGGCGCCTCCCACGCAAACGGGAAGTAGCCGTTGAACTGCAGTTCCAGCAACCCCGCCGAAAGACGACCGGCAGCCCATTGCGTCGAGTCTTCATTCACCGGGCGATTCTGGGTGGCGAACCAGAACTCATAGTCGTTCGCGCTGACCGCGTTGATCACGTTCGGGACGTTGCTGTACTGGTGCGTGTAGCCGTGCATCAGGACATGTCCGCCGCGCGCCCTGGCGTAGTTCAGCGCCTGCTTCAGGCCTGTTGCGTTGACCATGTGGATGGTCTGCGCCACACCGCCGTTGTAGACCCCGTTCGGATCCGTATACACGGGGATGGTCGCGATCGAAAACGGAATCTTCTGGCCGTACATGTAGTCCGTCAGCGTCTGCATGGACGAAACCGTGGTCGTAGCGTTCACGTCTTCCAGCCGCACCAGAGCACGGTGCAGCGTGGGCGCATTGGTGCCAAGGATGTCATGCAGCATGTCGCACACCACCAGATAGCGGTCGCGCGGCCCGATGTACGAAAACGGCATATCGGCGAAGTACCAGAAGTTGCCGGACCGAATCACATACGGTGCAGTCGCCTTGGTGACCGAATTGGTGATCGTCACCAGGCTCGTCGCCTTGGTGGCATCGGCCACCGCCGTCAGACCAATATCAGGGTCTGCGGAAATCGCACCGGTCGTGGCATTGAAGGCGTAGTACTTCGTCATCGTCTGGTTCTTGTACGTAATCGTGTCAAAGAAACCAGGATTCGGCGCGCTGGCTGACGGTGCCGCATTCATGCCCGCCAGGCTGGAGAACGTAATGCCGTATCGCGTCGTGAACGGATAGGCCGTATTCCAGGCAAGTTCCCACAGGTTGTACTTGAACCAGACCACGGTCTTCTGTGTGGTGGTCACATCCGACAGGAACGCCGCCGGTATGGGGTTGTTGTAATAACTCCCCATGTAGAACGTGGCAGTGTACTGCTCGGTCATGCCGGCCGTGTAGTTCTGCACGGGCAGCAGCGTGATGGTGGCGTTGAAGTGCGCGAGCAGGTTGTACAGCATGATCGCGTACGCCTTGCCGAGGTTGGTGTACTGGTCGTTTGGCGGGGCGTCGTACAGCACGAGCATCGGGGCCGGCGCGGTCTGGGCCGATGCAGATCCACCAATGGTCACGCAGATGGGCCCGAGCCCAATTGTGCAGGTGGCGGCCTGCACTGGCGCTGTCAGCGAGACCCCGAGCATGCCGCCCGCAAAGACGAGCGCGCACAGAAACTTTCGTAGCAATGTCTTCATGATGACTCTCCGACTCATGGCGATCATGGGCGATAAATCGAGCCATCCGCTTGGCGGTAGAGCCCGAGGTTGAAGTTGGGGCCACGATCGTGGCCACGTTCGGTACCTGTCGTCTCGTTTTCCGGCATGCCGGGGCGGACTTCGGTCATGACCGCCGGACGTGGCGGCGGGACGACCTGTCCGTTCTCATCCATGACGCCGTAGCCGTAGGCGCGCGCGCCTCCCGTCACAGGCCTGGGTGTTGCTGCGGCCACGACGGTGGGCTGCACGGGTTGCGCAGCCGTGGCTGCCGCCTTGGAAAACGCGGGCGGTGGGCCTTTCTTGCGTGTATCGGCACCGGGGCTGCCCGGGTTCGTCGCGCCGGTCACGATGGCGGGTACGCCCCCATCGCCAGCCCACGGCGGCGCGACGATCAGCCACCCGGCAACAAGTGCGGAGGCAACCAACACGCCGCCACCGATTCGTTTTGCTTTCATCAAAGCCTCCTAACCGTTCAGGCGGTGCTGTGTTGACGACCCTTGCGCGGTGGCACGCGCCGCTTCCAGATCGAAGATTTCGGCCTCGGTGGCCGGTTTGCGAATGAGTTGCGGGCCGCGCGCCACCTTCTGCGGCTGCGTGGTGAAGGCCTGCTTCAACGCATCGACAATGCGCCGGCAGGCCTGGCCGTCGCCATAAGGGTTGTGGGCCTGCGCCATTCGCTCGTATTCGGCGGCGTTGTTAAGCAGCGTTTCTGCCTCGTCGACGATGCGTTGCGTATCGGTGCCGACCAGCCGTGCGGTGCCCGATGCCACAGCCTCTGGTCGCTCGGTCGTGTCGCGCGTTACCAGTACCGGTTTGCCAAGAGCGGGCGCCTCTTCCTGAATGCCACCGGAATCGGTGACGATCAGGTAGGCGCGGTCCATCAGGTAGACGAATGGCAGGTAGTCCTGCGGCGCAATCAGATGAACGTTGCCGTGGCCGGAAAGGATGGCGCTGACCGGCTGCTGCACGTTCGGGTTCAGGTGCACCGGATACACAACCTGCACATCCGGATGCCGCGCCGCCAGCAGGCGCAGCGCCACGCAGAAGTTCTCGAACGGCTCGCCGAAGTTCTCGCGGCGATGGCCTGTCACCAGGATCATCCGACGCCCAGCCGCCAGGAACGGATAGCGCGCCGCCAACTGCGCTGACAGCGCGGCATCGCTGTCCAGCCGTTGCTTCACGGCCAGCAACGCATCGATGACGGTGTTGCCGGTCAGCGTGACCTGCTCGGGGTCGATGCCCTCGTCCAGCAGGTTCTGACGTGATTCGGCCGTGGGCGCGAAGTGCCAGGTGGTCACGGAATCGGTCACGCGCCGGTTCAACTCTTCCGGCCATGGCGACCAGATGTTGCCGGTACGCAAACCCGCTTCCACATGCCCGACCGGAATGCGCCGGTAGAACGCTGCGAGGCTCGCCGCCAGCGTGGTCGTCGTATCGCCGTGGACCAGCACGGCATCGGGCTTGTAGGCGTCTAGCACGCCGTCGATGCCGCTCAATACGTTGGATGTGATATCGGACAGCGTCTGCCCAGGCCGCATCAGGTTGAGGTCAAACTCCGGCACGATGCCGAAGAGCTCCAGCACTTGATCCAGCATCTGCCGGTGCTGCGCGCTCACGCACACTGCCGACGCAAAGCCTGCCTCGGCCTGCAATGCCTGCACCAGCGGCGCCATCTTGATGGCCTCTGGGCGCGTGCCGAACACGGTCAAGATCTTCCCCATCATCACTGCACTCCCCTGTCGTCTGCTCCGGCGCGCCTGCAAAGCACGACGGGCGCGAAGACGCGCGTGTCGCTTCTGACGCCGGGCAGACCTCGCTACTGAGCGAAGGCCGTGCCATGCATCCTGCTTTGACCCACCATGGCGTTGCGACGCCATCCTGTGGACGCCGCTGCCGCGTCTCTTTGTTACCCGTTTCCCTCGGCGGTCAAAAACGTTTCATCTGCGACACCCCTGACTGGGGGTCTGCTTGCATCCAGGGTTGCCTTAGAACCAAAGAATGGCTCGCGCGACCACCCCCTTTGCTCGATCCGCGTGCGTCAACGGCAAGCGGTATTGCACGGTCAAGTCCAGCCAACTGGCCGGCGCCGCGTAGTGCGACTCGCGAAACCAATAGCGGAAGTTGATGCCTGGGCCGACACCCAGCGCAAGCTGGTGGTCGATCGCCTTGTTGTCGTGATCGCCCGCCAGCACGATGTGCGGGTAGACCGTAAGCCGATCGCTGATGGAGTTCAGTAGCCACGTGTGTCCGTAGCGCATTTCCGTGCTGATGATCATCCGGCCCTGGTTGAGGAAATAGGCGCCCTCGCCATACACCTGCCAGGTCTGCCAGCGCGGCTTGGTGACCTGCAGGTCGAGCCCCTGGTCGGTCGAGAACCCGATGCGCAGCAGCGTGTCGTTGGTGGTCAGTTGCCCAATGCGGAAAAGGCGCTCGGCGGTGAACACCAGGTTGATGTCCTTGATCGGCTTGTAGCGCGCGCCCACCGAGCCCTGCGCGGTCGGGAGGCCTGTGTGGCCATTGCGGTCGTACACGTTGTCATAGCCGCGCGCAAAGAGCTGGAAGACGCTGCCGTCCCGATACCCGACGCCGGGCGGCTGCCAGTACACCTCCGCGCCCGCTTGGCCCACGCTCACGGTGTTGGGCAAACCGAACGCCGAGGTTTGATATGCGCCCGAGACGACCATGCCGAAGTTACGCTGCATCTGCTCGACTTCGCGCCGGTAGCCGAAGCGACGGTCTGCTGGAAGGCGGTCGTCGCCATTGCCGCCGCTGTCGCTCTTGGCATCGGCATCGGCATGGTCAAGGCTTTGCCGGAAGAGCTTGATGGCGGTCGGGTTGTCGCCCAGGCGCTTGGCCGCGTAGGCGGCATCGGCGTAGTGCGTCCACTTGCCTTGGCCCGTGGCAAAGCCGCGCTGGAACGCTGCCAGCGCGGCACGATCGTCACGCGCGCGCAGGTGACTGTAGGCATCGTTCAACTCACGCTGGCCGACCACGCGCGGGTCATTGGCGGACGTGGTTTCGCCCTGCGCTTCAGGTGCCATCGCCTGGGCAAGCAGCGCCTTGGCGTAGCGCTGGCGCGCCGGGTCCGTCGCGTGTTCGGCTGCCAGCGTGGCAGCCTGAGACGCACCATCACGGTCGCCCAATTGCAGGCGAGATTGCGCGAGACGCAGTTGCACGTCGGCATCGGGTTCGTCCTTCATGCCGCTCAGCGCATCGATGGCAGCCTGCGGATGCTTGGCGGAATATGCGCTGTCCGACCAGGCCAGATGCAGATTGCGCTGCTCCTGCGGCGTCCAGTCGGTGCCTTGCACGGCGTGTGCAAAGTCCTGTTCGGCCACGGCAGGATCGTTCGCTTTCTGCGCGAGGAACCCGTGCTGTGCAAAGACACGGGGCTCGTCGGGATACTTCCGCAGCAGCGCATCGGCCTGCGCGCGCGCCGCATCCAACTGGCCCTTGCGCGTCAGCACATCGAGCAGCAGCAGGTTCAGTTGCAGGCTGTCTGGCTGCGCGGCCAGTGCCGCACGCGTGGCGGCTTCCGCATCGTCGAGCTTGTTGGCGTCGATGGCGCGATAGGCGCGGTCGGCGCGAAAATAGGCGTCAGGCTGCAACGGCGCGGGCGGCTCTGCCAGAGATACGCCATGACAGAGCGCCCACACTGCCGCGGCAATCGGCCAGCGCAAACGGCGCAGGGTTAGACGGATGGCTCTCTCGTGTGTCATGCCACACCTCCCGCAACAGATGGGTTGGGCCGCGGCTCTGATCCGGGGGGCAGATCCGGCGGCACAGGAATCGGGGGGATGGTGGAAGCCTCGGATGCGGGTGCCGTGCCGGCTGCAATGCCTGGGCCGGCGCCCGTCATGGATTCGACGGCCAACATGGCCGAATGCGCCGACGGTCCGAATACGACCGTGGCACGGCGGTTAGGGTCGGCCATCTGCGCCAGCTCGGCCGACATCTCGTGGTCGCACGCCATGAAGCAGGCGACCTTGCGGCCCGCAGCGCGGGCCAGCTCTTCCAGCACTTCGCCCTCGGGCAACTCCGACACGGCGATGTTGAGCGACCCGTCTTCGCCAATCGAGAACGGCACCACGTGATGCCGCACAGCCAGGTCACGCGGCAGGCAATCCGCCAGCGCGCCAAGCACGACGTTGGTCAGGCTCACGCGCGGCAGGTCGACCTGCTCGGCCAGCGCATCGGCCAGCGTGTCGGGCGTGACCAGCCCCTGCTCGACCAGCACTTGCCCAAGCCGGCGCCCGGTCTGGCTCTGAATGGCGAGTGCTGCATCCAACTGCGCCTGCGTGAGCACTTCCCACTTGACGAGCGTCTCGCCAAGCTTGCAGCGCGTACGGCCCAGCGCGTCGTTCGACAGATAGGTGTGCTGCGTCTTGTCCCAGGCGATGGGCTTACCTGTCAGGCAGTAGATCAGGAAGATCTTCCACGCCCGGCACACCGAGAAGAAGTTGATGAAGTTGTTCACCACCAGCCTGGGCAGGCACAACACGCCCTGCAACGGGCCGTTGAGCCGTCCGACGAAGTACACGCGCTGCGCCAGCCGGTTGAAGAGCAACGCTGCGTTGACGGCAAGCAGATCCTGCATCCAGATGCTGCCGACCACGAACGTGCCATCGGGGATCGTGATCACGCCTTTGAACATCAGCGCGCCCAGCGCCAGATAGTTCAGCGACAGTACGTAGGCCAGGATCGAGAACAGCGCCGTGAGCACGCCCTTGCGGTCCCGGAAGAACATGTAGCGCGTGATGAGGTTGCCCCTCCAGCCCATCTGCAACCAGCCCTGGAACGCGATGCCGAGCACCCAGCGCGCACGCTGGCGGTAGGCCGTGCGGAAGGTGCTCGGAAAGTACTCACGCGTGGCCAGCAGTTGCGGGCGGGTTCCCTTGCGCCGCCCAAAGCGCCAGCGTGTGCGCGTCTTGCCCTCGGCATCCGCGGTTGGTTCTGCGTTCTCGCAGATCGGGAAATGCACGAACGCTTCGCGCATGCCCAGTTCGCGCAGGCGAAAACTGAAGTCATAGTCTTCCGTGAGCGTGCTGGTGTTGAAGGGCGAATCGCCGCGCACCTTCATCACAGCTTCGATGGCACGGCGGCTGTAACAGAGCGCGACGCCAGCACCGGGCACCGTGCCGGTCAGCGCCTGGCGCGCCACCAGGTCTTTCTGGTGCGTCTCGGAAAAATCATCCATGTACGTGCCGGCCACCCACTCATACCACTTGCGCTCAAGCGATAGCACCGGAAGTTGCACCAGATCCTGATCAAGGATGAAGTAGTTGAAGTACTTCAGCTCCAGCGGGTGGATCACGTCTTCACAGTCGTGCATGATCACGCCCGCAAAGCGGATACCGTGCCCAGCCTCGTGCCGGATGATGGTCTGGATGATGGTGTTCAGGCAGTCGGCCTTGCATGTCGGGCCATCGTGCGTGACCGCTGCGCGCACCACGCGGCCCGGGTAGCGGCGCACCATGCGTTCGACTTCGGTGGTGGTTTCCGCATCGTTGCGGTACGCGCCGGCAAAGATGATGAAGCGCGTGTACTCCATCGTCGCTAGGGTGTTCTCAACCATCTTGGCGATGACGTCGTACTCCTTCCAGGCCGGCACCATGATGGCGAGCCACTGCTCTTCGCGCTCGCGCAACGATTGCGCCGAAATCGTGACCGGCGTGCGGCCACGCTGCGGCCAGAGCCACAGCTCCCGCACCCAGTAGAAGGCGTCCAGGAAGAAGTCGTCGGCGGTGCTGATGAAGATGACGAGCGTGGTCGCTACCGTCAAGGTGTTGAGCAACGCCAGGTAAAGCTCCCATGGCAAATCGCTCACGGCTGCTCCCCTGCCCCGGCCTTGCGGGCGCGTTGCGAGTGTCCGGCGTACCCCCCGCCTTGCGCAGTGGCGCTCATGCTTCCCCCAAGGTCTTTTCGACGTGCGACGCAACCGCTTTGCGCCATGGCATCCGACCCAATCTGCCACCGCCGATCGGGTTGACGCGTCGCCCTCTGGCCTGCTTCTCGAGAAGGGGAACGCGAGGACCATACCAACGCCCGCCGAGGCGCACAGTTATGCGGTGCAGCACATCAAATGCGCCTTCAGACACGTGCCGGATAGCCCGGGTTGTTGCATGCGTGAACGCAAGAAACGGGCGGTGGCGGTAGCGGGATCAACGCCACGGCATACAACGCCATCTGATATGGGGGGACATTCGACCGTCAGCCAACAAGGCCTCCCTACAAACGACGGAGGCGCTGACCGATCAAATGCAGGCGGTTTGGCTTAGGCGAGCGGGGAGCACCCCTGACCGGCGTGGGCGCGTGTTACCGAATGAACTAATGCGCGCAACTGGGCGCAGGTTGCAAAGTCTTATGCGCAAAGGCTCTGCCCGATGAATCGCG
>NZ_JASATD010000027.1:0-52166 GCF_038440115.1 Ralstonia sp. OTU4908
CAAAGAAAGTGAGTCGGCCCCGGCAGGGGACGAAACAGAGGCCAACCACCAACCTCAAAACCAACAAGCAAAACACAATAATTCAGGCCGCCTCCGCCACCGGATGCCTCTGCTTCCGATAAAGAAAATCCAACACCGCCGTCCGACAAGCGTGATAAGTCGGATCCTCCGCCAACGCCATCCGATCCCGCGGCCGCGGCAAATCCACCGTCAACACCTCACCAATCGTCGCAGCCGGCCCATTCGTCATCATCACGATGCGGTCCGCCAACAGCACCGCTTCATCCACATCGTGGGTCACCATCACCACCGTGCTGCCGGTCGCCGCCACGATCTTCAGCAGCTCATCCTGCAGATGCGCCCGCGTGAGTGCATCCAGCGCGCCAAAGGGCTCATCCATCAGCAGCACCTTCGGCTCCATGGACAATGCGCGAGCGATCCCGACACGCTGCTTCATCCCGCCCGAGATTTCATGCGGATGCTTCTGCTCGGCATGCGACAAGCCGACCAGTGCCAGCGCCGCATGCGTGCGATCACGCAACTGCGCTTTGGTCTCGCTCGTGCCGAAGACGCGCTCGACGGCGAGATAGACGTTGTCAAAGCACGTGAGCCACGGCAGCAGCGAATGGTTCTGAAACACCACCGCCCGGTCCGGCCCCGGCCCGGCAATCTCGCGCTCGGCCAGGATCAACCCACCCGTTGTCGGCCGCGTGAGGCCGGCAATGAGATTGAGCAACGTCGACTTACCGCAGCCCGAGTGCCCGATGAGCGCGATGCACTCACCGCGCGCCACCGTCAGGTCGATATCGCGCAGGGCGACGAACGGACCGCGTTTGGTCTTGAACGTCTGCCCGACGTTTTCAATGCGCAGGAATTTGTCTGTCATGGCGCTCCCCCTTTTTCCTCAAACCGCGTCGTACGAGAAGCGCCGCGCAATCGCCAGCAGCGCGTGCTCGAGCAGCAAGCCCACCACGCCAATCACAAAGATCGCGATGACGATGTGTTCGACCTTCAGGTTGTTCCACTCGTCCCACAGCCAGAAGCCGATGCCGACACCGCCGGTGAGCATCTCGGCCGCCACGATGACCAGCCACGCCGTGCCGATGGACAATCGCACACCCGTCAGCATGTAGGGCAGCACGGCGGGAAACAGCACGCGCGTGAACACCTTCCACTCAGACAGGTTCAGCACACGCGCCACGTTCAGGTAGTCCTGCGGCACGCGCGTGACACCCACGGCGGTGTTGATCACCATCGGCCAGATCGAGCAGATGAAGATCGCCCAGATGGCCGCCGGGTTGGCCGATTTGAACAGCAGCAGCCCGATCGGCAGCCACGCCAGCGGCGACACCGGCCGCAGCAGGCTGATGATGGGCGAGGCCATCGCGTTGAGAAACGCAAAGCGCCCGATCAGGAAGCCCGCCGGAATGCCGATGACAGCCGCCATGCCGAAGCCCGCACCCACGCGCGCCAGCGAGGCCAGCACGTTCCAGCCCACACCCTGGTCATTGGGGCCATTGCGATAGAACGGATCGGCAAACAAGGCGACCGCTGCTTTCCACGTCACCGCCGGTGTCGGCAATGCGGGGATGGCCGTGGCAATGCCCTGCCACGCCAGCACGAAGAGGACCAAGCCCAGAACGGGCGGAAAGCCGCGCACCACGGCAGCGACAAACCAGTCCCGCACAGCGAACCGGCGATGCTCAGGGGCGGCGTCGGACTGCACGCCAGACAACGTTTTGACGAGCGTGTTCATGTCGGGCTCCATCGATGTGAGGTACCGCAATCGGAAATTCGGACGGACGGCGGCGTCAGGCTTTCAGCTTGAAGCCGTCGGCATACGCGGCGGGGTTCTTCGCATCCCACACCACGCCGTCGATCAGCTTGGCCGTGCGCATGTCGCTCTTGGGCAGCGGCGTGCCGGTGGCGGTTGCCGCCTGCTTGAAGATGTCGATGCGGTTGACCTGCTTTGCGACGGCCAGGTAATCCGGATGCGCCTTCAGCAGGCCCCAGCGCTTGTGCTGCGTGAGGAACCACATGCCGTCCGACAGGTACGGGAAGTTGACCGCGCCGTCGTGATAGAAGCGCATCGGGTCCGGGTCGTCCCACGTCTTGCCCAGGCCATTCGTATAGCGGCCGAGCATGCGGTCGAGAATGATGTCCATGTCGGTGTTGACGTAGGACTTGGCGGCGATGGTCTCGGCCGTCTTGCGGCGGTTCGATGCGGATGCATCAATGAACTTGCTTGCCTCCAGCACCGCGGCCGTGAGCGCACGCGCGGTGTTCGGATACTTTTGCACGAACTCCGCCGTGGTGCCGAGCACCTTCTCGGGGTGGTCTTTCCAGATGGCCTGTGTTGTCTCGGCGGTAAAGCCGATGTTGTCCGCAATCGCGCGGGCACCCCACGGCTCGCCCACGCAGTAGCCGTCCATATTGCCCACGCGCATGTTGGCCACCATCTGCGGCGGCGGCACGGTGATCGCCTTCGCTTCCTGCAGCGGGTGGATGCCGTGCGCGGCCAGCCAGTAATACAGCCACATCGCATGCGTGCCGGTCGGGAAGGTCTGCGCGAACACATATTCGCGCTTGTCTTTTGCCATCACGGCCTTCAACGACGCGCCATCCTTGACGCCCGCTTCCTTCAGCTTGGACGACAGCGTGATGGCCTGGCCGTTGTTGTTGAGCGTCATCAGCACGGCCATGTCTTTCTTGGGGCCGCCAATGCCGAGCTGCACGCCGTAGATCAGGCCGTAGAGCACGTGCGCCGCATCCAGATCGCCCGATACCAGCTTGTCGCGCACGCCGGCCCACGAGGCCTCTTTCGACGGCGTGATCTTGATGCCGTACTTCTTGTCGATGCCGAGCGTGGACGCCATGACCACCGAGGCACAGTCCGTGAGCGGGATGAAACCCACCTTCAACTCCGTCTTCTCGGGCGCATCGGAACCGGCGGCCCAGGCACCGGCACGCACCAGCGGATCGATCAATGCCACGGCACTGCCTCCTGCAATCGTCGCCGCGGCTTTCATGATGCTGCGGCGCTTCGGGTTGATCGGGTTGACGAGAGCGTCGGTCTTGTCTGGCGCGGCCATCCATGGCTCCAAAGAAAAAGCGTCCCGACGCGCGACCGCCACCCATCCGAAAGAGGGGCGCGCTGCCGTGCATCGGGACGCCGTTGTCCCGTGCCGGTACCCACGTTGGCACCGGCTTCGCAGCGACACTTGCAAGGGGTATGCCAACGTTGAGAGATGCATGCTGGCGTTCCGCGTTCCGATCTCCACGCGCCGAGCTTTTTTCTCGGCGTTCCGAGCTCGGAGCTCGGCGTGCGAGGCTTTTAGCTTGGCGGTTGAGGTTCAGAACTCGGCGCGCGACGCTTTTAGCTCGGCGGTTGAGGCTCGGAGCTCGGCGCGCGAGGCTTTTAGCTCGGCGGTTGAGGCTCGGAACTCGGCGCGTGAGGCTTTTAGCTCGGCGGTTGGGGCTCGGAACTCGGCGCGTGAGGCTTTTAGCTCGGCGGTTGAGGTTCAGAACTCGGCGCGCGAGGCTTTTAGCTCGGCGGTTGGGGTTCGGAACTCGGCGTGCGAGGTTCGGGACGCCGCGCGCGACTGGTGCGTTTCCAGCGCCGGAGTTGTGCGACGCACCAAAACTGGGCGGTGGTCTGACCGCTCAGCCGGCCATCACATCGATCACGCGTTGGGCGGCTTCCACCAGCTTGATGTTGCGATCCATCGCCATCTTGCGCAGGCGCTTGAAGGCGTCGTCTTCCGACAGGTTCATCTGCTTCATCAGCAGGCCCTTGGCGCGCTCGAGCACCTTGCGCTCGGCGAGTTGCGTCTTGGCGGTGTCCAGCTCGGCCCGCAATTCACGCTCGTGTTCGAAGCGGGCATAGGCGACGTCCAGCACGGCCTTCACACGCGTGGGCTTGATGCCGTCGACGATGTAGGCGGTGATGCCGGCGGCAAACGCCGTCTTGATGCGCGTGGCGTCGTCGTTGTCGGTGAACAGCACGATGGGGCGTGGAGCATGCTGCGTGGCCACGCAGACGTGCTCGATGGTGTCGCGCGCGGCCGATTCGGAGGCGACGATCACCATGTCGGGCTGGGTCTCGGCGATGCGCTCGGGCAGCGTCAGGTCGGCATCCGCCAAGCCGACGTCCACGAAGCCGGCCTCGGCCAGCCCGGCGCGGATCAGCTCCAGATTGATCTGTTCGGCGTCGAGCGGATCGCGCACCAGCAGCACGCGCATCGGCGCGGCCGGGAGGTTGGCAGCGGGCGGGGCGGATGGGGTGGGCGGTTTCGCTTGCATGGTGCAAAGTGGGGCAGGGTGCACGTCGCTTATGCAAGAACCGCGCCGGGGCGGTGCGGGTGTATTCTCGCAAACTCGTCGGTCGCCGGGGGCGGTGGCCGCAGTTTCCCACCTGTTCCAATCCAGCTTAGTCCGAGGAGACCCGCATGACCGAATTCGTCGTCACCCCGCCCGCCGTCAATGGCATTCCCGTGCGTGGCGGGCATGGCCAGTTTCCGGTGCGCCGTGTGTACTGCGTCGGCCGCAACTACGCCGCCCACGCGCGCGAGATGGGTTCCGATCCCGACCGCGAACCGCCGTTCTTCTTCTGCAAGCCGGCCGACGCCGTGCGCTACATCGCAGACGGCGAGACCGGCCAGTTCGTTTACCCGACTGAAACCCGCGATTGCCACTACGAGATCGAACTCGTGGTCGCCATCGGCACGGGCGGGCGCGACATCGCCGTGGAAACCGCAGCCAACCATATCTACGGTTACGCCATCGGCCTGGACATGACGCGCCGCGACCTGCAGAACGCCGCCAAGAAGGGTGGCCGCCCGTGGGAAACCGGCAAGGCATTCGACGGCTCCGCCCCCATCGGCCCGATCGTGCCGGCCAAGGATGTGGCGCGTCCGGACAAGGGTGCCATCACGCTGTCGGTCAACGGCCGCGAACACCAGCGCGGTGACCTGTCCGACCTGATCTGGTCGGTGCCGGAAACCATTGCGTATCTGTCGCGCCTGTTCGAGCTGCGCCCCGGCGATCTGATCTACACCGGCACGCCCGAAGGCGTTGGCCCGGTCGTCGTCGGCGACCTGATGGTCGGCAAGATCGACGGCGTGGGAGAGCTGCACGTGAAGGTGATTTGATAGACCCGCTAGAAGAGTCAGAAGCCATGTCGATCAAGCTGTACAACTATTTCCGCAGTTCGGCGTCATTCCGCGTGCGTATTGCCTTGGAGGTCAAGGGCCTGCCGTACGACTACGCGCCGGTCCACCTGCTCAAGGGCGAGCAACTGGCCCCAGACTTCGTCAAGCTGAACCCCGATGCGCTGGTGCCCGTGCTGTGCGATGGCAACGACGTGCTGAACCAGTCTTTGGCCATCGTCGAGTATCTGGAAGAGACGCATCCCGAGCCCACGCTGCTGCCGGGTTCGGCGAGTAATCGCGCGCATATCCGCGCGATTGCGCTGGCGATCGCATGCGAGATCCATCCGCTCAACAACCCGCGCGTGCTGAAGTATCTGAAGCACACGTTCAACGTGGAAGAAGAAGCGCGCAACGAGTGGTATCGCCACTGGGTGAAGCTGGGGTTTGCGGCGCTGGAAACGCGGCTGTCACAGTCGCCGCTGACCGGCGCCTACTGTGTTGGCGACACGCCGACGCTGGCCGACGTGTGCCTCGTGCCGCAGGTGTTCAACGGCAAGCGGTTTGATGTGGCGGTGGAGGATTACCCGACGCTTGCGCGCATCTTTGAGCACTGCATGGCGCAGGAGGCGTTTCAGAGGGCTGCGCCTGCGGTGCAGCCGGATGCGGCGTGATTGGGATGTGGGGCGTCGCGGTGGCGGCGCCTTTTTTTCCATCGGACATCCAACCCTAGGAACAAAAGTCAGTTCGCTAGTTGTTGATGGAGATGATCTTGATCGTCGGCTTACTTCGGCCTCGTTCCGTGATGCCGCTGATCCAAACCTCGCCGTTCCCGATCATGATGCCCCGGTAGCTCACGAACACATCCTCAAATCGTTGTGCTTCGATCGCGTCCTTCACGCGTTGGTTGAAGATCAACGGGTACTGCTTTCTAAATGCCACCGGCGTCGCGATGGTGCTTGCTCGGTCTAGAGCATGGATGCGCAAGGGGTATTGGACGAGCCGGCTGAGGGCAGTCTTGTCATCGCGCTTGGTCGCGTCCTTCAAGCAGTCAAAGAATAGTTTTGCCTCGTCAAAGTCCAAGCCAGCTTGTTCATTCACCGCTCTACGAAACACATTTTCTGCCGAACGCGATGGAACAGAGAGTGAGGTTTCAGCTTGATAGCTCGGCTTGCCGGTGAGCACGTGCGGGCAGTTTGCGTACGTTGTGCCGGGCGGCATTGCAAAAGACAGGGCTGTGATTGCTTGCAAATAGAGCAAGGGATGGGGGCGCAGAGCCATAGCCAATGTTTGGAGGGGCGTCGTCGTTTCCTTCTGCGGCGCCGCCCGTCTGTCGAAAAGTTGAAAGTCACCAATCAGCGGGTACGTTGGTGGGGTCTTTGGACCATTCGGCGTACCCGCCCGGCGACGTGCTCGTATGGATTCGGCGTAGCACGATGCGTTGAGATTGAATGGCGCTCTCCGCGTCATAACCGCTTCGATGTACGAGGCGACCTTTTACAGCGCTGGCGCCGATCGTGCCGGCAAACTCGAATAGATCTCGTGATGGGCGCCCTTGCGGACCTGAGCTTCGGCTGAACTCAGTGCCAGTCGACAACTTTGCCCGAAATCTGATGGCGCTTGTCGAAGGGATGATCTGAGCGTTATCGATGATGCCGCACGGCGTTTCGATCCCGGTCGACACGCACAGCTTTCCGAAGATCCGTTTCCCCTCACGGTAAAGATCAAGGCTATACCCCTCAGTATGTGGGTCGTCTGTACTCCCCACAGTGCGCTGGTTAGAGAAGGAACCAAGATGCTGAGTAATCGTCGGCGCTGCTGCTGAAGATGCGCCCATGAAAATGATCACGGCAAGTAGAAGCGAGCGCACTTCACAATCAGTCCGGTGACGACGACGTGGAGTGCTGCGCAGCGCCAGATCTGATACGGGCTGGCTGGATATCAAAATTCTGCCTGTCGATGACCCAGCCACGCCCATTCTTGCACTGAATCTCGGTGTGGAGATAGACCTTCATGACCACGCTGCGCAGTGGGGTGCATGTGTCGCCGGGCACCAAGGTGAACAAGACCCGGTCTTCGGTGTCCTCTTCTGAAGCATAGGCGGAGGCACTTTGCTTCGCTGTCCACACTGCAGCTGCATGTTCTCTTGAGCATGCGGTGGCTACCAGGGCATTCAGTAGAAGCATTGGGACAGAAATCCTCATGGACTCTCCTTGGCGCAAAACCGTTTTTCCTTGACCCGCTTCGAGCGAGACAAACCAACAGCAATGTCTTCGGGGCTCACCATGCCAAAGGCTGACCAACGGGGGTCATAGGCAACGATCCCCACCAAGTTCAGCACGTCAGCCACATTCGACGAGCAGCTGTTGTCAAGGAGGCTATAGCTGTGCTTGACCGGATTTTTCGCCTCGAGAAGCCATAACTCCTGAGTCTCGAATTGAGAAGAAAGAAAAATCCCGCTGAGAAGCGTATTTTGCTTTTATCTATGTTTCTATTTTGCCTCTTCTTTACCATTTTGACATTTCTAGAATATTTTTAAGGAATGAATTTTGTGCCTTCCTGAGTTCATAGAGGCATCCCTCATAAACTGCAGGATACATAGTTCCATCGGAACTCTTTTCCCATTTTGCGCCCGCGTCTCGTTGCAGCTCGCAAAATTTTTCAGCGTGCGATTGCGAATTCATGTATTCGTCTAGTAGTCGAGCATGAAAATTTCCATGGGGAATTGATTTCAAAATACTCTTGTAAATTATTTCATTCTCTTTGATAAAATTAATTCTTGATACTTGGTAACATTGCGCATCCCCATATCCGCCTCCAAGATGTTTCAGGCAATCGGATTTGTTATTCGAGGAGAAAAAGGCGAAGCCCGATACGGTTACCAAGATTGGGGCGATTATTTTAGTGAGATACATCATAAACGCCGTGTGGCTGGGAGTAGCAGCGCGTAGCCTAGGAGGCTATGCATTTCAATGCCCATCCGTTGATCAGCGACTGCCCTCAGTGAATGTCTTGAGTTTCTTGATGTCCGCCACCTTGAAATAAAGCGTGAGCCCGGCATTTCTGTCGGGCGGAATGCGGGCTACGAAAGCGGACCGCACAAAGGCTGCACTTCCATTGCCGTTGCTCTCGACAAGGCAAACGTACTGCTGGGCATCCTCGCGAATCACCGCGTACAGGGCCCGTTCAGGCGGTTCGATCCGTTGAGGTTTGTACTGCCCGCGTGGGATTGCCCGGCTGATGTATCCCCGATGGCGACCCACTATCACGAAATCATCGTTGCCGTGCTTACTTGTCGCATAGCCAACGCCGAGACTGTTTGACTTAAAGCCAGGCCTAAAGACCGTGTAACCGGGTACTTCGTAGTCATCTTGGAGAACCTCTGCCCCATCGATCGGAAGGATGGAAATCGTGCTGCGGACCGGCTTGTCGAATAGAAGGCAACTGTCCACGATTGAATCGGATGGAGCGCTAGCGCGTGCTTGCAGGGAAAGAAGGCACAGTATCGATGCAGCAATCGATCTAATCACTTGTACTTCTTTGCGCGAGTGACGTTGACGAAGTCTCTGCTGTAACGCCAGAAGATCGTGCCGCCAACGCCCGCCGTAGATTCGTAGGCCCATGAGTATCGACCTACCTCTTCTTGCACTGAGGCCGTCTTCCCGTTGACTTTCTTCTTGACGGTCTTGTAGAGGATTTTTGTTCTCCTTGAATCAGGAATCCCGTACACGTTGTGAGCTGGGTCGACGCGCACGCCATGCCATACCTTCGAATGCTTCGAATAGTTTGACTTGATATCTGCGCCGTCCCAAAAATAGGCGCCATTCGAGTAATCAAATCCACCGGAGAAAGCGTTCCTCGCAGCCCTGACTGCGTGGGTCATTGGTGCGCTCTTCCCAATTTCATCTGCTGTGGCCTCCATTAGCAGGGCATACCGCTTGTTTCCGTCCGTTCGTACAAACGAAAACGTCGGGTCTTTCGAGGTGAAAGCTTCGATTGATTGATAGCCGCGAGCCTTCATCTGGCGGACCATGACACTGGCGAGGGCAGCCATCTCTTCGTACTTGTTTTGTGTAGAAGATTCTCCATACGCGATGGCTGCCAGAAGGCGCTCCTCAGGCGCCAAATTGGATATTGCTGATTGGCTCATGCTTGGGCCTCCCGCGATTTATCGAGCCACAGGACAATGCCAATCGAAAGTCCGCCACGCACGATGACGCTGCGTCCATCAATGAGTGCTGCGTCCTGGCTACTACGTTTGCCGTTGGTTAGCAGGTCATAGCGATAACCTGGCACGGGTTGGCCTGTGTCTGCATCAACGAGTTCGTAGTACTGCTCGACAATGTCTTCCTCGTCGGGGTGAATACGGTCATGCACAGACTCGCGCTGCTGAACATAGTCGGGAGCACCCGATGGCACAGATGACAACGGCAGCACTCCGGCATGCCCCTGAGCAATACTCCCCGCTCGATTCACCGCAACCCGAAACTTGTCCGTCGAAGCAATGGCGCGAGGGGGATTGGCGCATTTGCAGAAAATCCACGCACCTTGAATGGCGAGCTGACGACCGCTCGGAAGCCCGAACGCTGGGTAGGCGTCATTGACTAGGTAGCCCATGGATTTGCAGGCTGGGCAAGTTGCCAGATCCCCTTCCGCAGCCACCTCTTTGCCGTGGAACCGCATCCTGCCGGTGGCAGTTATGACGCCACCCGTCGTTGTTAAGTCACCATGCCTGAGGCCGGGGCGCATGTATTCCATGATCGGCCCCCTCAGATCACGCTGTCGGTCGCCGGCTCCGGACGGTATGCCGGGTCAAGCAGGCCGATGATGGGCGCGTCCGCCGGTTCATCGAAAGTTAGGGCCGTGATTGGCGATGAAACAATGGTGTCGCCGTTGCTTAGTGGGCTGCCAATGATGGCAGCAGGCCGGTCATCGCCCACTAGTGCAATGCCTGCACCCGCAGTAATGACGGCCGTGCTGCCGTCTGGGTAGACAGCTTCATCGCCTACAAGCAAGAGCGTGGGTCCGCTATCTCGGATGCTGCAGGAGCCCTGAATGATCTCGCCGCCGTTGGCTGTCTTCGCGCCGTTGAATGCCGCGACGTAGACCTTGCCGGATTGTGTGTTTTGCATCTGCCATCTCCACATGAGAGCACTTCGCTGAAGTGCTCCATTGGAGCGGCGCCATGCGCTGAATCTCAATCAGACAATTCCAATTCGTTGAATGTTTGAACTCAGCGCAGAGGGCATGCTGATCAGAGGGCGACTAGTTGAGCTTTAACACACGCGATGTGCTGGTATGTGCTGGTAAATGCTGAGCACCGATAAGTTCGACCGCAAATGGAAACGCCCTGAACAATTCAGGGCGTTTCTGTGCAACAAGGTTTCGCAGGACGTTATCCCAACAACGCATCCGCAAATTCCCGCGCCGAAAACGGCTGCAGATCCTCCACCTGCTCGCCCACGCCGATGAAGTAGACCGGCACCGGCCGCTGCCGCGCAATCGCGGCCAGGATGCCGCCCTTAGCGGTGCCGTCCAGCTTGGTGACGATCAGGCCGGTGAGGCCAAGCGCTTCATCAAAGGCTTTAACTTGTGCGAGGGCGTTCTGCCCCGTGTTGCCGTCGATCACCAGCAGCGTTTCGTGCGGCGCCGTCGCCATCGCCTTGGCGGTCACGCGGCGCACCTTCTTCAGCTCTTCCATCAGGTGCAACTGTGTCGGCAGGCGGCCAGCGGTGTCGGCCATGACGATGTCGATGCCGCGTGCGCGTGCGGCGTTCACTGCATCGAAGATCACGGCGGCCGGGTCGCCCGATTCCTGCGCCACGACCGTGACGTTGTTGCGCTGTCCCCAGACCACGAGTTGCTCGCGTGCGGCGGCGCGGAACGTGTCGCCCGCGGCCAGCAGCACCGATTGGCCGTAGGTCTGGAAGTGCTTGCACAGCTTGCCGATGCTGGTCGTCTTGCCGGCGCCGTTGACGCCCGCGATCATGATCACCATTGGCTGTTCGCGGCCGAGCACCATGGTTTTTTCTAGGGGGTGCAGCAGCTCCACGAGCAGGTCGCGCAGGGCAGTTTTCACGCCCTCCGAGGTTTCGATGCGCTGGGCCTTGATGCGGCGGCGCAGTTCGGCCAGCAGGTATTCGGTGGCGTCGACACCGGCATCGGCCATCAGCAGGGCGGTCTCCAGCTCTTCGAACAGCGCTTCGTCCACCTTCACGCCGACGAACAGCGTGGTCAGGCCCTTGCTCGTCTTCGACAGGCCGGAGCGCAGGCGTGACATCCAGCCCTTGCGGGCCTGTTCGATGACGGCGGGCGTGGGCACGGTTTCGACGTCGTCGGCTTGCACGTCGAGCGCAGGCTGCTCGGCAGGTGCGTCAGGCACGGCAACGTGGGCCGGCGCAGCGACGGGTACGGCTACGGGAGCCGGCGCAGCGACAGGCTGGGGTGCTGCGGCTGGTGCGGGTACGGGAGCGGGGCCGGGGATGGCAGCCGGGGCAGGCGCCTGCGCGGCTTCGGGCGCCACTGCGGGCGTGGGTTCGGCGGCCGGTTGGGGCTCTGCCTTGCGCTTCTTCCAGAAACTAAACATCGTAAAAGGCAGTCTATTTCGCCGTTAGAATCAAGCGTCGAATTTTATCAGACAGCCCTTATGCGCTCTTCCATGCGAATCGTTTCAAACCGGGCTCGGTCGCGAGTCTGGCAATTGGCCGCGACGGCCCTGGCGGCGGGCCTGTTGGCCTGCCATGTTGGCGCGCAGGAGCTGGCTGCCGCAGCGGGGCATCCGACCGCCGCCGTCACCGGTGGCAAGGTGGGCGCCAGCCAGTCCGACACGCACGAATACAAGCTGCCCAATGGGCTGCAGTTGATCGTGAAGGAAGACCACCGCGCCCCTACCGTGGCGCACATGGTCTGGTATCACGCCGGGAGCATCGACGAGCACAACGGCACCACCGGTGTCGCCCATATGCTCGAACACATGATGTTCAAGGGCACCAAGACAGTCGGCCCGGGCGAGTTTTCCCGCCGCGTGGCAGCCCTGGGCGGCCGCGAAAACGCCATGACCACGCGTGACTTCACGATGTACTTCCAGCAGATCGAGAAATCGCACCTGGCCGATGTGATGGGGCTCGAAGCCGATCGCATGGCCAATCTCCAGCTCACCGACAAGGAGTTCAAGCCGGAGATGAACGTGGTGAAGGAAGAGCGCCGCATGCGCATCGACGACTCCGCCCGTTCCACCGTGTATGAGCAGATGCTCGCCACGCTGTTCAACGCCGCGCCGTACCGCAACCCGACCATCGGCTGGCCGGGAGACCTCGACACGATGACGGTGCAGGACGCCCAGAACTGGTACCACGCCTGGTACACGCCCAACAACGTCACCGTGATCGTCGCGGGCGATGTGAAACCCGACGAAGTCTTCCGCCTCGCGCAGCGCACCTACGGCAAGCTCAAGCCGCATGCACTGCCGCGCCGCTATGCGCAGGAGGAGCCCAAGCAGATCGGCGTGAAGCGCATCTGGGTGAAGGCGCCGGCCGAGAATCCGTACGTTGTGCTGGCCTACAAGGTGCCGCGCCTGAGTGATGTGGAAAAAGACGTCGACCCGTATGCGTTGGAAGTCCTCTCGGCCGTGCTCGATGGCTATGACAACGCGCGCCTGTCGAGCCAGCTCGTCAAAGGCGAAAATCGGATCGCCGATGACGTCAACGCTGGCTACGACGGCCTGAACCGCGGCCCGTCGATCTTCCTGATGGACGGCTCGCCCGCCGACGGTCACACCACCGCCGAGATCGAACAGGCGCTGCGCGCGCAGATCGAACGCATCGCCAAGGAAGGCGTGACCGACGCTGAACTGAAGCGCGTGAAGGCGCAGGTTGTGGCCGCGCAGATCTACAAGCGCGACTCGGTGTTCGGCCAGGGCATGGAGATCGGCATGAACGAGATGAGCGGCCTGTCGTGGCGTTCCATCGATCGCCAGCTCGAGAAGATCAAGGCCGTGACGTCGGCGCAGATCCAGCACGTGGCGCAGACGTATTTCAACGAAGACAACCTCGTCGTCGCCACGCTGCTGCCGCAACCGATCGATCCCAATAAACCGGCGCGCAAGCCTGTTCCAGGTATGCGCGATGAAGGAGGGCTGCGTTGATGCGCGCCATGTCTCTGACCCTGAAGACGGCGCTGGTCGCCATTGTTGCAGCGGCAGCGCAGAGTGCCCTGGCCGCGCTGCCCATCGAACACTGGACGGCGCCGACCGGCGCGCGCGTGTTTTTCGTGCCGAGCCCGTCGATTCCGATGCTCGACATCAACCTCGACGTGGATGCGGGTTCGCGCTATGAGCCCGCCAACAAGGTGGGCCTCGCCTCGCTCACAGCGGGCATGCTCGACAAGGGCGTTGCCGCGCAGGGCAATGCGCCCGCCCGCGATGAAGCGGCGATTGCCGATGCCTTTGCCGATGTGGGCGCGAGCTTTGGCGGCGGCGCCGGTGGTGACCGCACGAGCCTGCGTCTGCGCACGCTGTCCGACCCCGTTGAGCGCGGCCCGGCCATCGCGCTGATGACGCAGATCGTCTCGGCGCCGACCTTCCCCGACGCGGTGCTGGCGCGGGACAAGCAGCGCCTGGTGGCCGCGATCCGCGAATCGCTGACCAAACCGTCGGTGCTGGCCGAGCGCGCGTTCGGCAAGGCCATCTACGGCACGCATCCGTACGGGCAGACCGCTTCGCCGGAAACGGTGGAGAGCATCACGCGCGACGACATCGTGCGCTACTACCAGGCCAACTACACGGCCAAGCGCGCCGTGGTGACGCTGATCGGCGCGATCAGCCGCCAGGAAGCCGAGGCCATCGCCGAGCAAATTACGCGCGGCCTGCCCGCTGACGGCGCCACGCCGCCGGGGCTGCCCGACGTGAAGATGCCGCTAGCAAAGGCGGAGACGATCCGCATTCCGCACCCGGCGCAGCAGGCGACCATCATCATCGGTCAACCGGGTATCGCGCGCGGCGACAAGGATTACTTCCCGTTGCTGGTCGGCAACTACGTGCTCGGTGGCGGCGGTTTCAGTGCGCGGCTGACGAACGAAGTGCGCGAGAAGCGCGGCCTGACGTACAGCATCGGCAGCTACTTCGCGCCCGCCGCGCAGCCCGGTCCGTTCGAACTGGCACTGCAGACGCGCAAGGACCAGACCGAGGAGGCGCTGGGCGTGGTGCGTGACACCGTTGCCAAGTTCGTCGCCGATGGCCCGACCGACGTGGAGCTAAAGGCGGCCAAGGACAACCTCGTCAACGGCTTCCCGCTGCGCCTGGACAGCAACCGCAAGCTGCTGGACAACGTGGCCAACATCGGCTGGTACAACCTGCCGCTCGATTACCTGGATACCTGGACGCAGCGCATCGCGGCTGTCACGCGTGACCAGGTGCGTACGGCATTCCAGCGCGCGCTGCAGCCGCAGACCATGGCGACGATCGTGGTGGGCGGTCCGGAGAAGGCCGCCGCGAATTGACGCACGGGGTCTTTATCCGAAAAACCGGCGGCATTTCCCGCCGGTTTTTGTTTGCGCTCGTTTTATGGGGCAACAGCCCCTAAAATCGCGCCCATGGCACCTCGTACCCCCAGCTCCAAAGGCCCCAAGGCCAAGACCGCCACGTCGCATGCGCGCGCACCTCAGCAGGTGCGCATCATCGGCGGGCAATACAAGCGCACGCCGCTCCCGGTGGTCGACGCCGACGGCCTTCGCCCGACCAGCGACCGCGTCCGCGAAACGGTCTTCAACTGGCTCGGTCAGGACCTGACCGGCTGGCGCTGCGCCGACATCTTTGCCGGCACCGGCGCGCTCGGCTTTGAGGCCGCTTCGCGCGGCGCCGCCCACGTGACGCTCATCGAAAACTACGCCCCGGCCGTGCGCGCGTTGCACGCCATCCGCGACAAGCTGGGCGCACGCATGGTCGACATCGTATCGGGCGACGCCTTTGCCTGGCTCGCTCGGCAGCCCGACGCTGCGCTCGATGCGGTGTTCATCGATCCGCCGTTTGCGCAGGACTGGACGCTGCGCGCGTTGGAAGCTGCGACGCGGGTGGTCAAGCCCGGAGGCGTGATCTACGTTGAAGCAGCGCAGCCGCTGGTGGATGTGAGTGCTGATTCACATGACGCCGAGCCGGCCGACGGCCTCGCGGTGCCCCCCGATCTGGTGCTTCACAAACACCTGCGCGCCGGTGCGGTGCACGCACATTTGCTGCTGCGCAAAAACGGTTAAACTACGCCGCTCGCGGCCGATGCATGAGCATCGGGCGGCACCTGCAATGCGGGTGCGCTCGATCGATATCGGCGGCACAGGCGGCAGGCTCGGGACCTGCCGCGCTCGATAACGCAACGGTGTCCGAATGCAGTACCGGCGCGGCCATGTCCCACGCCGACGCTTGCGGATGCTCTTTTCCCCTTGGTGGAGGAACCATGGTGATCGCGGTTTATCCCGGCACTTTCGATCCGTTCACGCGCGGCCACGAAGACCTCGTGCGGCGTGCGTCCAACATCTTCGACGAGCTGATCGTCGGGGTGGCGCAGAGCCCCAACAAGCGGCCGTTCTTCGCGCTGGAAGAGCGCATCGAGATCGCACGTGAAGTGCTCGGCCATTACCCCAACGTGCGGGTCGAGGGGTTTTCCGGTCTCTTGAAGGATTTCGTGCGCAAGAACGGCGCGCGCGTCATCGTGCGGGGCCTGCGTGCCGTATCGGACTTCGAGTACGAATTCCAGATGGCCGGCATGAACCGCTACCTGCTGCCGGATGTGGAAACCATGTTCCTCACGCCGTCGGATCAGTACCAGTTCATCTCGGGCACGTTCGTGCGCGAAATTGCGGTGCTCGGCGGTGACGTCAGCAAGTTCGTGTTCCCGTCGGTCGAGAAATGGCTCAAGGAAAAGACCGGCAAGACGGAAGGGTCGGGCAAATCGGAATAAAATGACGCTTTGGCGAGCGCTGTCTCGCCGGTCATTTCAAGGAAGGCATCATGGCGCTCATAATTACCGATGAGTGCATCAATTGCGACGTATGCGAGCCAGAGTGCCCCAACGGCGCGATTTCGATGGGCCCGGAAATCTACGTGATCGACCCGGGCAAATGTACCGAATGCGTCGGCCACTTCGACGAGCCTCAGTGCCAGCAGGTCTGTCCGGTGGACTGCATCCCCAAGGACCCGGCCCATGAGGAAACGCACGAGCAGTTGATGCAGAAGTACACCCAGCTCACCTCAGCACCACCACGCGCGGCGTGAGCACACAAAAAAGAGACGGCATTGGCCGTCTCTTTTCATTGGTGCCTACCGTCTTGTTGGCGGTGCGCCTACTGGATCGGCAGCAGATCTTCCGGTCCTTCGTAGGCATGGCCGGGCTCGCAGACGATGCGGTAGTACGGGTAATGCGGATGCGAGGGGCGCGGCACGATCGGTGTGGGCGCCACAGGTGCTTGCACGAACGGCTTCGGGCCGTTGCCGGGTTGGCGAAGTGCGCCAACAGCCGGCGCGGGAGGCTGGCGGATCACCGGCATCGGCGTCGGATAAGGTTGCGGATAGGGCAGTGGCCCAATGTAGACACGATGGCAGTAGCGAACGCCTTCCTGCGCAACCACCACTTTCTGCCGTTGGTCGCGGCGCGCCTGTTCGGCCGCCTGTGCCGCGATCTGGGCTTGGCGAGCGTCTTCGGCCGCCTGTGCTTTGCGACGGGCGGTTTCCATCTGCTGGACTTCGGCTGCCTCCGCGGTGGCGCGTTCGCGGGCAGCCTTCTGGTCGGCGGCCGTGGGCGTGTTGTCGATCATCGGTACGGGCTTCGCGCGCGTGCCGCAGGGGTGGTCGGAATAGGTCGTCTGACCGTTCTCGTTGCAGCGATACACCTGCGCGTACGTTGGCAGGCTAGCCGCAGCCAAGCCGAGCGCCAGACCCGCCAGCACGGCGGCGCGTGAGGTGAGTGTGGCGCACGGAGTCATGGCGGTGTCCTCTGGGTTAGCGGATCAGCGTGCCGTGTGCAGGCGCATCATGGCTTTTTCGGCGTCGCCGGCAATCAATTCGGGCAGCGCATCCAGGCTTTGATCGATCGCGCGGTCGATAAGGTCCTGTTCTTCCTTGCGAGGCGCCTTGAGCACGAAGTTGGCGACGTCATGCTGGCCAGATGCTGCCGTGCCCGGCGGCAAGAGATTGCGCGGATGGCCGATGCCCAGCCGCAGTCGCCAGAACTGCTGCGTGGTCAGATGGGCCGCAATGTCCTTCAGGCCGTTGTGTCCACCGGATCCGCCTCCGAGCTTGAGTTTGACAGCGCCGGGCGGCAAATCCAATTCATCGTGCACGACCAGGATTTCATCGGGCATGACCTTGTAGAAGCGGGCCAGTGCCACGGTGGCCAGGCCGGAGCGGTTCATGAAGGTTTGCGGCTGCAGCAGCCACACCTCGTTGCCCCACAGGTTAGCGCGCGCGGCATAGCCGTGAAAGCGCGTCTCGTTGCGCAGTGTCACGTTGCCCATGCGCGCGAGTTGGTCGACCAGCCAGAAGCCGGCGTTGTGTCGCGTCGCCGCATATTCGGCGCCCGGATTGCCGAGGCCGACGATGAGTTTGATCATGCGATTCGTATCAGGTTGAGGTGCAGGCAGCGCCCCTTGATCGTACAAGCATAGCTGCTTTCCGTAGCCTGGAGGCGGTGCGGCTCGCCCCGCTCAGGCAGAAAAAAAAGCCCGGCGAGACTGGCTCGGCGGGCTTTTTTTGCTCGCACCGAAGTGCGAGGTGCGGCAACTTAGGCTGCCGGCTTGTCTTCGCCTGCAGCAGCAGCGCCTTCTTCGGCGGCAGCGGACTTCTCGCCAGCCGGCACGCTGATGTTGGCAACAGCCGGGTTCTCATCGCCACCGTGGGTGAGGATGGTCACGCCCTTCGGCAGCTTGAGGTCAGCGATGTGCAGGGTCTGGCCGATTTCCAGCGTACCCAGATCCACTTCGATGAACTCCGGCAGGTCGGCCGGCAGGCACGACACTTCGACGTCGTTCAGGATGTGGTTCACGATGCCGTGGCCCAGCTTCACGCCCGGTGCGGTTTCCTGGTTCAGGAAGTGCAGCGGCACCTTGACGTGGATCTTTTCCTTGGCCGATACACGTTGGAAATCGACGTGCAGAACCAGTTGCTTGAACGGGTGCAGTTGGAAGTCGCGCAGCAGCGCCTTTTCCACCTTGCCAGCCACTTCGATGTCGAGGATCGACGAGTGGAAGGCTTCCTTCTTCAGCGCGTGGTACAGCGCGTTGTGATCGAGTTCGATCAGCTTCGGCTCGGCGCCAGCGCCGTAAATGATCGCCGGGGTCTTGCCGGAATTGCGCAGGCGGCGGCTCGCACCAGTGCCCTGAACGCTACGCTCGAAAGCGACAACTTTCATGATTGCTCCAAACGAAAAAGACGACTCGCGACCAAGCCGTCTGGTGAACGGGGCGCCATATTGCGCCCCGCGGACACCGCAGAAGTGCCGTCTAACCGACGTTTTCTGCAGTAAAGCCTTGAATTATAACAGTAAGCTGCTCGGGTGCCGAATTATTCAGCAAACAGCGACATGATCGAATCACCGCGCACGATGCGCGTGAAGGTCTCGGCCAGCAGCGGGGCGGTCGAGAGCTGACGGATCTTGCCGCACTTGATGGCGTCTTCGCGCAGCGGGATGGTGTCGGTCACGACCACTTCGTCGAGCGCCGAGTCTGCAATGCGGGCGGCCGCGCCACCCGACAGCACCGGATGCGTGCAATACGAGAACACTTGCTTGGCACCTCGCTCCTTCAGCACCTGCGCGGCTTTGCACAGCGTGCCGCCGGTGTCGATCATGTCATCCATGATCACGCAATTGCGGCCGTCGACTTCACCGATGATGTTCATCACCTCGGCCACGTTGGCCTTCGGGCGACGCTTGTCGATGATCGCCAAGTCCACGCCGAGCTGCTTGGCGAGCGCACGTGCGCGCACCACGCCGCCGACATCGGGCGATACCACCAGCAGGTCTTCGTAGTTCTTCTTGCGCAGGTCTTCGAGCAGGATCGGCGACGCGTAGATGTTATCGACCGGAATATCGAAGAAGCCTTGGATCTGGTCAGCGTGGAGGTCCATCGTCAGCACGCGCTCGACGCCGGCGACTTCCAGCATGTTGGCAACGACCTTGGCCGTGATCGCCACGCGCGCCGAGCGCGGACGACGGTCCTGGCGGGCATAGCCGAAGTAGGGGATGGCGGCCGTGATGCGGCGGGCAGACGCACGCTTGAGCGCATCGACCATCACCATCAATTCCATCAGGTTGTCGTTGGTGGGGGCGCAGGTGGATTGCAGGATGAACACGTGCTTGCCGCGCACGTTTTCCTGGATCTCGACCTGGACTTCACCATCGGAGAATCGGCCGACGAGGGCCTTACCTAGCGGAATGCCCAGGTGCTTGACGACAGCTTCTGCGAGTTTGGGGTTGGCATTGCCGGTAAAAACCATCAAGCCTTCGCTGCTCATCGGGGCACCTGTTTTGACTTCAGACGCGCCGGCTGGTCGAAGCCAACCGGGCTATTGCTGGGAACATAAGGAAGAAAATGGCAGGGGCGGAAGGATTCGAACCTACGCATGCCGGAATCAAAATCCGGTGCCTTAACCAGCTTGGCGACGCCCCTACACAACCGATCGGTTACTGCTTCCATTGCAGAAGCAATAACTGCAAACCTTACACAGCAAATCTTGCGAGCGGGTGTTGCGACAGACCTGCCGCACACCGACCTTCCCATTCGGAAGGCACCTGATCCGCCACCGCTTGCGCCTGCTCAACGTTGTCGAACGGAGCAAATACGCAGGCGCCGGATCCGGTCATTCTTGCCAGAGGGCTGAACTGACGCAGCCAGACAAGTGCTCGGGCGATTTCGCCGTATTTCCTTTCCGCCACCGCTTGCAGGTCGTTGCGACCGTAAGCGAAAACAATTTGTTGGTCAGGAAAGTCCGTAATTATGGTGAGTGGCGTATCGCGTGTCAACCCTTCATCGGAAAAAATTGCAGGGGTCGGCACATGCACGCGTGGGTGAATCACCACGAAGGCAGCCGGCGGCAGCGTGACCGGCGTGAGTTCTTCGCCGATCCCCTCGGCGAAGGCGTTCTGGCCGAACACGAAGAAGGGCACGTCGGCGCCCAGCTTCAGGCCGATCGCCATCAGTTGCGTGCGTGGCAGATCAAGGCCCCAGAGACGATTGAGCGCAAGCAGCGTGGTGGCAGCATCAGACGAGCCGCCGCCAAGGCCACCGCCCATCGGCAGGCGTTTCTCGATCGCGATGTCGACGCCGTAGGTGCAGCCGGTTTCCGCTTGCAGCAGGCGCGCGGCGCGGATCACAAGGTCGTCATCGGCGTGCACGCCGGGGATGTCGGTGGTGCGCACGAGGCGGCCGTCGGGGCGGCGCGCGAAATGCAGCGTGTCGCTCCAGTCGACCAACTGGAAGACGGTTTGCAGCAGGTGGTAGCCATCTGGCCGGCGGCCGACTACATGCAGGAAGAGATTGAGCTTGGCGGGCGCGGGGCAATCACGCAGCTCGACGGGGGCGGAAGACATGACGAAGCGAGGCGTTACTGGTCGAGCACGAGCCGCACCGATAGCGGACCATTGGCGCCCTGTGGCCGATCAAGATCGAGCCGGCGGATGCTGACTTTGGCACCATCGGTGGTGTTGCCGTCGTCAGTCCAGGCGACGTAGTGGACAGTCCAGCCGTTCTGCTCGATGGTTTCGGGGCGCGATTGCGCGTCGCGTGCCACGCGTGCCGGTGTGCCGGGCGCGGGGCGGGCGCGCAGCCAGTCGCGCAAGCCGGAGACCGGCAGCGAAAAGCCGAGCGCATCCTGCATCAGCGTGTCGACCTCGGGGGCGCGGCGAGGCGGCTGGTTCGGCAGTTCGAGCGTGGCGCCTTGGTTGCTTTGGCTGACGATGGCCAGCGTCTGGCCCAGCGGCGACATCAACTCAAGCTGCACGTCGGGTCCGCGCTCGCGCCACAGGAAGCTGCCGACGGCGCTTTGCTCGGCGTTGTTCTGCGTGTAACGGGCCGAGAAGCGACCTTGATAACGCGTGATGTTGGTATCGGCGTCTTGTGTACCAGCGAAGAGATCGTTGGCTGGCCGCAAGCTCGTGCAGCCGCTGAACAGCGCGCAGCCAGCGCCGAGCATCAGCGCGCCAAGCGCGTGCGTGAACCGCATCGCCATCAATTTGCACTCACGGGAACATTGGGTACCGGCTGGCCGAAGCGGCGCAGCGTGTCGCGCAGCGTGGTGTCGTTCACGTCAAGCTTGGACGCTTCAGTCCAGACTTGGCGTGCGTCGTCCTGCTTGCCCGATTGCCACAGCACTTCGCCCAGGTGCGCACCGATTTCGGCTTGCGGGGCGGCAGCCCACGCCTTGCGCAGGATGTCGGTGGCGCCGGGCAGATCGCCGCGACGGTACTTGACCCAGCCGAGGCTGTCGGCGATGTAGGGATCGTCCGGCGCCAGCGACACGGCTTTTTCCAGCAGCTCCTGCGCCTCCTGCAGGCGCACGCTGCGATCGGCCAGCGAATAGCCGAGCGCGTTGTAGCCGATGGCCTGGCCGGGACGCAGGTCGATCACCTTGCGCAGCAGCGTCTCCATGTTGTCGTAGTGGCCGTCGTGCTCTTCGAGCATCGCCAGTTGATACGTGTATTCGACGTTGTCCGGGTCGCTTTTGAGCAGCTCATTGACGCGGGCGCGGGCGCGGCCGTAAGCCTTGGCGTCCATCAGCATGCCGATTTCGGCCTGGCGGATGCCGTCCATCAGGGCCTGGCGGCGCGGGCCATCGGGCACGTCTTCGGAATCAGCGACGAGTTCATCGAAGGTCTGTTGCGCCTCGTCGATACGGCGCAGCTTGCCGAGCAACTGGCCGCGCTTGATGCCGGCCGCCAGTGCGGTCTGGCCGTCGGCGTCGCCGTTGGCGGAACCGGTGATCTTGTCGACCCAGCCGAGCGCGCCGGCGTAGTCTCGCTTCTCCTCGGCCAACTGGGCGAGGCCCTGGTAGCCGGGTTCTGGGCTCAGGGTGGGCGACTTGGCGGTGGCCGTGACGTATTCCTTCAGGTAACGCTCGGCGTCGTCGTACTGGCGCTGCTGCAAATTCAGCAGGCCCAGGGCAAGCGTGATGCGCGCATCGTTGGGCGCGATCTTCTTGAGCGTTTCGAATTCAGCGCGGGCCTTGTCCTGCTGATTGCGCACGAGGTACATGCGGGCGAGCGCCAGGTGGCCGTCGATGGACGCTGGCGCGGCTTTCAGGAAGCTGCGCAGGCCAGTGATGGCGGCATCGGGGTCGCTGTCGGCACGCAGTTCGGCGGCGAGGATGGCGGCGTCTTCATACCCGGGACGCAGCTTGAGCGCGGTGTCCAGTTCCGTCAGTGCGCCGGCGGTGTCCTTGGCGGCGACCTTCGCGCGGGCCAAGGCCAGATGCGTTTCGGGGCGCTGCATGTCATGCGAGGCGATGCGCTGCAGCGCACCGACGGCACCTGCCGGATCGCTGCTCTTGGACATCTGCTGCTGCAATTGCAGCAAGGCATCGGCACGCTGGCCCGGCGAGACCTTGTTCAATTGCGCCTGCAGCATCGGTTCGACTTCCGACCACTGGCCAGTGGCCACGAGCAAGAGCTGCTGTACCTGGCGAGCCGGCATCGACGTCGGCGACAGTTCCACCCACAGGCGCGCCGCGGTCATCGCTTGCGCGGGCGAGCGCGTCAGAAACGCGATTTCGGTCGCCCGCTGGGCAAAGCGGGGGTCGCGCGTATCTTGCGCGAGCGCAAGATAGGTGCGGTACGCCGGTTCGACCAACCCCCGCTGCAGCGACACTTCCGATGCCAGCACGCGGTACATGATGTCTTCATTGAGCGCGACACGCGGCAGATCCGTCCGCTCCGAACTCAGTAGGCCGGTGCGCGGGCGTGAGCGTTCAATCTGCACGGCCGCGCGATCACCCGCGCCGTCTTCCTTTGCAGCTTGGGCGATCAGCGGGGCGACGGCCGTCGACTGCGACGACCATGCCGGCAGGCTCGTCAGCCCTCCCGCCAGCAGCGCGGCCAGCAGGGCCGTTCTGCTGCGCGGGAATCGCCGCGGGCGTTGCGTCGCGGGCGAATGGGAGAGGGCGTGAGGCATGGTCTCGAAGCTCCGGATAGGGGTTCGGGGCATTGTAGCCTGACCGCTACAATCGCCTGCATCGTAAAAAAGGTTGGAGCAGCACATGGGATGGAGGTTCGATGCCTGAGTTGCCGGAGGTCGAGGTCACTCGCCTGGGTTTGCTACCGCATATTACGGAGCGACGTATCGTGCGCGTCGTGGTGCGCCATCACGGCTTGCGCTGGCCCGTCGATCCGGCGTTGCCGGAGTTGCTGGCCGGTCTGACTGTCACGCGCTTGCTGCGCCGGGGCAAATACCTGCTCATCGAATGCATGCCCGGGGTCGAACAATCCGGCGGCCGCGCCGAAACCGCAGGCGGCTGGTTGCTCATCCATCTTGGTATGACAGGCACCTTGCGCGTGCTGGAAACGCCGCTGCCGCCCGGCCCGCACGATCACGTCGATATCGAACTCGCCGACGCAACTGGCGTACCCATCACACTGCGCTATCGGGATCCGCGCCGGTTTGGTGCCGTGCTTTGGCATGCGGGCGACGAAGCCGGCTTGGCCGAACATCCGTTGCTCCGCAATCTCGGCATCGAGCCCTTCGACGCGCGATTCGACGGCGACTGGATGTTTGCCCGCACGCGCGGGCGCCGGGTGGCCATCAAGTCGGCACTGCTGGCGGGCGACATCGTGGTCGGCGTGGGCAACATCTATTGTTCGGAAAGCCTGTTTCGCGCCGGCATCCGGCCGACCACGGCGGCGGGTCGCATCAGCCGGCCTCGCTATGCCGCGCTGGCCGAGGCCATTCGCGCCACGCTCGCAGATGCCATCGCACGGGGCGGCAGCACGCTGCGTGACTTTGTCGGCTCGGACGGACAAAGCGGCTACTTCCAGCTCGATGCCTTCGTGTACGACCGGGCCGGTTTGCCCTGCCGGGTGTGCGGTACGCCGATCCGCCAGATCGTGCAGGGCCAGCGCTCGACGTTTTACTGTCCGACCTGTCAACGCTGATCGGCCGCATCATGCCATCCGAAGCCGCTCGAAAAGGCCGTGCTGGAGCGATCTACACGCCATTTCGCAAGGTTTTTGAAGTGGGGTGCGGGGCCTCCGATGGCATCCCGCAACACTTGTCTGCCCGGGCTGGAGAACCTTGCGGAAAGTTCGCCCGGAAGCCGGCGGTTCGCTGTATCGTTCCACCTAAATTTGTGCATTTCTGTGCCGTAATTGGGCGGTAACAGCGATGTCGAGGGGCGCGCGCATTTTTTTGGCGGTCGGGTCGCGCACACAAAATAAGACAGAACGATGAACAACACACTGAGCACACAGTTCGAGCAGTACAGCGCCTGGCGCGCTTCGGTACTGCAGTCGGTGGGGGAATTCCAGGACTGGCTGCAAGCGCAGGAGCTGTACGACGCCCAGGCCGACATGCGCGCGCAGCGCATCCGGGGCGTGCTGCGCAGCGACAAGCTCAAGGTCGCTTTCATTGCCGAGTTCTCTCGCGGCAAGAGCGAGCTGATCAACGCCATCTTCTTTGCGGACTTTGGCCGCCGCATCCTGCCGTCGTCGGCGGGCCGGACCACGATGTGTCCGACCGAGCTGATGTACGACGAAAGCTATCCGCCGTCGATCCGTCTGCTGCCGATCGAGACGCGCCTGCACGATGCGTCGACCGCCGACTTTCGTGATGCCGAAAGCCATTGGCTGTCGGTGCCGCTCGATCCGTCGTCGCCCGAGGGCATGCTCGAAGCGTTCCGCCATGTGGTGGAAACCGTGCGCGTGCCCAAGGAAGAAGCCGAGCAGCTGGGCCTCTATAACGACGCCGACCCCGACGCCGCGTTTTCGGTGGATGCCGCCGGCACGGTCGAAGTGTCGAAGTGGCGGCACGCGATCATCAATTTCCCGCACCCGATGCTCAAGCAGGGGCTGGTGATCCTGGATACGCCGGGCCTGAACGCCATCGGTACCGAGCCGGAACTGACGCTGCGCCTGATTCCGGATGCGCATGTCGTCGTGTTCGTGCTGGCAGCGGACGCCGGCGTGACCAAGAGCGACCTGGAACTGTGGCGCTCGCATGTGGGCGGTGGTCAGCGCAAGGGCTGCATCGCGGTACTCAACAAGGTCGATGGCCTGTGGGATCCGCTCAAGTCTGAAGAAGAAGTCGAGAGCGAAGTCAGCCGCCAGATCATGACGACGGCGCAGGTGCTCGATATCGATGTCGAGCGCGTGTATCCGGTGTCGGCGCAGAAGGGCTTGCTGGCGAAGGTCAGCCACGATCACGAACTGCTCGCCAAGAGCCGGCTGCCGGAGCTGGAGTCGGTGCTGTCGGATCAGCTGATTCCGCAGCGTCGCGAGATCGTTACCGAGCAGGTCCAGCTGGCGGTGAAGGACATGGCCGCCGGTGCGCAGCAACTGCTGCAAATGCGCCGCCGCGACATCGTCGAGCAGTTGTTCGAGCTGCGCGGCCTGCGCGGCAAGAACCACACGATGGTCAAGCACATGCTGATGCGCGTGCAGGGCGAGAAGGAAGAGTTCGAGCAAAGCATCGCCAAGTTCCAGGCGTTGCGCACGGTGTTCGGCCGCCACAGCGCGGAGATCATCAAGAGCGTGCAGCTCAAGCAGATCCGCTCGACGATGCGCGAGGCGCGCGAGAAGATGAAAGAGCGCGTGTTCTCGCGCGGCCTGCGCGACGACATGGACAAGCTGTTCGGCCACCTGACCGGCCTGGTGCGCGATGCAGCGAATCGCATCGACCAACTGCACCAGATGGTTGACGGCATGTACAAGAAGTTCAACGCCGAGCACGGCTTCACGCTGTCGCCGCCGCTGCGCTTTTTGGGCACGCGCTACGACGCCGATCTGAAAGAGACGCTGATGCTCGCGCACAACCACTTTGGCGCGTTCAGCTTCCTGACGCGTCCGAAGCCGCAACTCGTGCACGGTGCATTCTCGACGGTGGCCAGCCGCGTGCTGGATACCTTCCAGGACATGAACCGCGACATCGAGATCTGGCTGAAGTCGGTCATGACGCCGCTCGAAGCGCAGGTGCGCGATCACCAGAAGCAACTGCGCAAGCGTGTGGATTCGATCGAGCGCATTCACGAGGCCACCGATACGCTCGAAGCGCGCATCACCGAACTTGAAGCGTTGCTCAACACGCTCGATGAGCGCAGCGGGACGATCGCTCAGTACACCGACCGCATTCTCGCGGCCGGGACCATCCTGGAACGTCAGTCGTTCGCGGCCTGACGCGCATCGTTCGTTACGGAGAGGGCGCCTGAGGGCGCTTTTTTCGTTCTGGTAGGATCGCCGCCAGCGTGCACGTTCCGTCCGCCGCTTTTCCATCACACGCATGACCGCCAGCCCTCGCCGCACGCGCCGCGTTGCTCAGCCCGTTCCCGTATTGCCGCCGCTTCCTGACGATTTCGCCACGCGCGTGATCGCCTGGCAGCAGCGTCATGGCCGCCACCATCTGCCGTGGCAGAACACCGGCGACGCCTATCGCACGTGGCTTTCAGAGATCATGCTGCAGCAGACGCAGGTGAGCGCGGTGCTGGGCTACTACGCCCGCTTCATCGAGCGCTTCCCGACCGTGCAGGCGCTGGCCGCTGCGCCGGCAGACGACGTGATGACTGCGTGGGCCGGCCTCGGCTACTACACGCGCGCACGCAACCTGCATCGCTGCGCGCAAATCGTGGTGGCAGAACACGGCGGCATCTTTCCGCGCGATCCCGACGTGCTAGCGACGCTGCCGGGCATTGGCCGCTCGACCGCGGCGGCCATCGCAGCGTTTTCGTATGGCGTGCGCGCGGCCATTCTCGATGGCAACGTCAAGCGCGTCTTCGCACGCGTGTTCGGCATTGACGGCTTTCCCGGCGACAAGCGCGTCGAAGACACCATGTGGCGCATCGCCGAAGCCGTGCTGCCGCCGGCAGAGGGCATTCAACCGTACACGCAGGGTTTGATGGATCTCGGTGCCACGGTGTGCACGCGCGGCAAGCCCGCATGCCTGAGCGGCGAACGGCCTTGTCCGCTCGAATCGCTATGCGAAGCGCGCAGTACCGGTCGCGTGATGGAGCTGCCCGTGCCGCGCCCGCGCAAGGCGATACCCGAGCGCGCCGCCACCCTTGTCATCGCGCTGCACGCCGACGCGGTGTTGCTGCAGCGTCGCCCGCAACGCGGTATCTGGGGCGGCTTGTGGTCGTTGCCGCTGGTGGGCGAGATGGACGACGCGCTCGACGCGCATCCGCTGGATGTGGGCACCGTGCGTCGTGCCGCGCAGGCCTATGGCGACGTCTCGACCGTCGAGGCGGCCGGCGCGCTCACGCACACTTTCACGCACTTCCGTCTGCACATGCATTTACTGCGCGCGAAGATCGCCGCCCCCGCCGCGCTCGACGACGACTGGCGCTGGGTACCGCTTGCACAACTCAATTCAGTGGGATTGCCTGCGCCGGTGAAATTGGCGCTCGAGACGCTGGTACAGCCAAGCCTGATCTGAGCAACACGGGCAGGCTTGGCTGCGTTGGCTTCACAGAATGTGATGCTGCTTCATGTAGCGATGGACAATCTCGATGCGCATGCCGGCGTCCATCAGCTCCATCAATTTCTGCTTGGCCTTGAGCGGCACCGGCAGCAGCTCGCATAGCCGATTCGCGACCCAGCTCGGGCTGTTCCACTCGTAGGGTTCGACCATCGGGATGTTGCCGTCTTCGCGCGAGCCGAGCGTCGTGATGATGCGGCGCAGGGCGCCCACGCAATCGTCGAAGAGTTCGCCTTTGCAGTCTTCCACGTCGGCGCCGATCGGCTCAACCGTGCCGCGCATGAGGCCGTCTGGCGTCGTCTCGAACGACAGCACCTTGAAGCGCTGCGTGCCACGCACCTTGATCATCAGCAGGCCGAGCTGCTCCATATCGCATTCGGTGATGTGGGCAATGCAGCCCACGTCAACCGGGACAGTCGGGTTGTCGGTGGTGCCGACCTCGTTGCCGCGTTCGATCAGGCAGACGCCGAACGGCGTCTTGTCGCGCAGGCACGTGCGCACCATGTCCATGTAGCGGGCTTCGAAAATGCGCAGCGGGAGAAGACCGCCCGGAAACAGCACCGTGTGCAACGGAAACAGCGGCAACTCGGTGGGCAGTGGCGGCAGCGGCGAGAACGGAGAGAGAGCGATGTCTTCTTGCATGGACGGGCTTTCAGCAGGCGGCGGCAAGACCTTCGCGTGGCGCCGCGCAAGAAGCCGCATCCAAACGGGACGGATTCGCGCGGTAGATTTCCGGCGCGCTCAGCCGTCTACGGCCAATTCGCGGTGGCGGACCAACACATTACCATGCGCGCGGAAGTACGTGGCAAGCCGTTCCGCGATGTACACCGAGCGATGTTGACCTCCCGTGCAGCCGATTGCGACGGTCAGGTAGCTGCGGTTGTCGGCGATGAAACTCGGCAGCCACTTTTCCACGTAGGCGCGGATGTCTTCTGCCATCGCAAGGACCATCGGCTGACTTTGCAGGAAATCGATGACGGGCTGATCGCGGCCCGTGAGTGGGCGCAATTGCGTGTCGTAGTACGGGTTGGGCAGTGAACGCACGTCGAAGACGAGATCGGCGTCGGTCGGCACGCCATGCTTGAAGCCGAACGATTCGAACATTAACGTGATGTCGTGCGGCTCGTCGCTGATGAATTCTTTGATGTACGCGCGCAAGGCGTTGGTGCGCAGCGTGCTGGTGTCGATGCGATGTGCCGGATCGGCGAGCGGGCTGAGCAACTCGCGCTCCATCTCGATCGCTTCGATCAGCGAGGTGTCGAGACCCTTGGCGGCGGCCTGAACATTGGCGGCGGCATCCGGGCGGCCGTTACGGATCGACAGCGGATGCCTGCGGCGCGTCTCGGAATAGCGCTGCACCAGCGCGTTCGTGCTCGCCGTCAAAAACAGCATGCGAACGTCGTGTTCCTTGCGCAGCACGGTGACCGTCTCGGGCACCTTGCGCAGTGACTCACGGCTGCGGATGTCAGTGGCCACGCCAAGATGCGTATAGCCCTGGTCCGCCAGATAGCGCGCCAGTTCGGGGATGAACTGCGCGGGCAGGTTGTCGACGCAGTAGTAACCTGCGTCTTCGAGTACGTTCAGGGCGACCGATTTCCCTGAACCCGACATACCGGTGATGAGAATGATCCGCATGCCGCGAGGATAGCATCCCTGTATTGCAAAGCAGCGACCAACAAAAAAGGCGACCGATCCGGCCGCCTTTGTTTAAGCGAGGCTAAGGGAACGCTCAGCCTTTCGAGAGGCACTCTTTCTGGGCGTTCTTGTACTCGTCGCCCTTCTTGCCCTTGTTGGCCTTGGAGCAGGCAGCCATCTTTTCCTGCTGCGTCATCGGCTTGGCGGCAGCTGCCGGCTTGTCCGACAGGCAGCCCTTCATGAAAGCCTTACGCTCGTCGCCTTTCTTGCCGGCGGCGTCCATGTTGCATTGCTTCATCTTGTCCTGCTGCGAATTCCTGGCTGCTGGGGCGGTCGGCGCGGCTGCGGGTGCGCTGCCTTGGGCGAAAGCCTGGCCGGCCAGGAACGGGAGCGCCAGGGCGCAAGCGGCAATCAGTTGTTTCATCGTCGTATTCTCCTTGGTACCGTCAGAAGAGCTGGCGGAAAAAGCCGCCGCGCTCGCGATGAACGCCGCCGCGTGTGCTCGGCGCATTCCCTCCCACAACGGGAAGGCCGCACGTCGGGTTGACGTTTCGCGGCGAAAACTAGGGTAAACCGGTCTGAATACGAAACTTTGTGGCGGCTTTGTTAAAGCAGGCGGCCCTGGGGCGAGTGGGATGCGGCTTCGGCCTGCATGGCGGCGCGTTGGCGGTCCATGAAGTCGCGCAACGTATCGATGCCGCGCAGGCGCAGGATCGTGTTGCGCACGGCGGCTTCGACCAGCACGGCCAAGTTGCGGCCGGCCGCCACCTGGATCTTCACCATGTGGATCGGCAACCCGAGTACGTCGAGGTACTGCGAGTCGAGCGGCAGGCGCTCGAATTCGCCATCGTTGCGGCGCACGAGTTGGACGATCAGCTTGATCTTCATCTTCCGGCGCACAGCCGTCTCACCGAAGATCGTCTTGATGTCGAGCAACCCCAGTCCGCGCACTTCCAGCAGATTCTGCAGCAGCGGCGGGCAGCGACCTTCGATGAAGTCCGGCCCCAGGCGGACAAAATCGACAGCATCGTCGGCCACCAAGCCATGACCGCGCGAGATCAGTTCCAGGCCCAATTCGCTTTTACCGAGGCCCGAATCGCCCATGATCAGCACGCCCATGCCCAGGATGTCGAGAAACACCCCGTGCATCGTCACGCGCGGTGCCGAGATGCGAGACAGATACAGACGCAGGTGATCGATGACGGCAGCTGAGGAAATCGGCGACGTGAACAGCGGCGTGGAAGAGCGCGTGCAGCGCAGCTCCAGGTCAGGGGGCGGATCCACTCCATCGGCCACCACCAGGAAGGGCGGCTCCAGCAGGATCAACTCGCCCATCTGTCGCTTGCGGTTTTCTTCCGACAGGCGCTGGTAATAGGTGATCTCGGGTTTGCCGAGCACCTGAATGCGGTTCGGGTGTATGAGGTTCAAGTGTCCGACCAGATCGGCAGCAGAGGTCGCTTCCTTTGCGAAATCCACGTCGAACGCGCGGTCGGCGCCCTCCAGGCCGGCGACCCACGACAGCTTCAGATCGGCTGCGTTGTCGTCAAAGATCGATTGGGCGATGACGCCGGTCAGTTCCATAGCAAGGCACGGTAGTGCCGACGGGGCATGGCGCGTTCGCAATCGGTTGCGCTTGCCCCCGATTGCGTTGCGATCAGGGCCGCCAGTCGGTCAGTAGCTGGTGAATCGCCTCGGGCGACGGCAGGGTGGCGAGGCCTTCGCGCATGTCGCGGTCGGACAGCAGCTGGGCGATTTCAGACAGGATTTCCAGATGCTGCTGGGTGGCCTGTTCCGGCACCAGCAGGAAAATCAGTAGTGAGACAGGTTTACCGTCAGGCGACTCGAAGGGCACCGGTTCGGACAGGCGCATGAAAGCTGCCAGCGGTTGTTTGAGCCCTTTGATGCGGCCGTGCGGGATCGCCACGCCGGCGCCCAGGCCCGTGGAGCCCAGCGACTCGCGCGCAAACAGGTTGTCGGTGACAACTGCGCGCGTCACGCCGTGGTTGTTCTCGAACAGCAGGCCGGCCTGTTCAAATACCCGCTTCTTGCTGGTTACGCTGACGTCGAGGGCAATGTTCCCGGGCGGCAGCAGTTTGGCCAAGCGATTCATGTGCAATGCGTGAAATGAGCGGCGTCCTTCTGCACCAAGATGGCGCACGGACAATCGGGTCATTATAGACCACGCGCCGCGCGGCTTTGTGCGGCGCACTAGAGGTGCACCGCGCAGGGCAGAGAAGCGAATCCCCCAGGGCTGCAATCGGCCGGTGCCGGCAATGTGCTCTTGGCATCGACCCTGTTTTTGCCAGCATCGCGCCAAAAGCCGCGCCACGCCAGCGTTCATACTTTCGTCAGATTTTAGCCCGACTTAAATCGGTTGCAATCGGATTCGTCACGAATGCACCACCACATAAAAAAAACCGCGCCACCTCGGGGCGCGGTTTCTGTGGTGCGGTCTTGCTATTGCTGCATCTGCACGGCTTGGAAGGCCTGATGCTTCATGCTGTCACGATCGTGCCCTTGCACGCGGTCCTTGTATTTGATCACTTGCCGGTCGAGCTTATCGACGAGTAGGTCGATGGCCGCATAAAGATCTTCATGGTGTGATTCGACGAAGACATCCTTACCCTTGAGGTGCAGGTTGATTTCCGCGTACTGACGCCGATCCTTCTCCTTGTGGTTATCGACCGATAGCAACACGCTGACGCCAATCACCTGATCGAAGTGCCTGATCACACGCTCCAGTTTCGTTTCCACGTACTCACGCAAAGCAGGCGTGATGTCCAGGTGGTGTCCACTGAGTTTGAAGTTCATAGCGGTTCTCCTTCTCAAGATGAGCCGCACCGGAACTGCCCGCGATGCGGCTATAAAGACTTGCGCAAATTCACTGCAGGGATCTTGAGGGCTTCGCGGTATTTGGCCACCGTCCGACGGGCCACCACGAATCCTTGTTCACCTAACAGTTCGGCAATTCTGCTATCGGACAGAGGATTCTTCGGGTCTTCGGCTCCTACAAGTTGCTTGATGAGCGCGCGTATCGCGGTGGATGACGCCGCCCCGCCGGTTTCCGTCGATACATGGCTGCCGAAGAAGTACTTCAGCTCGAACGTCCCCATCGGGGTCGCCATGTATTTGTTGGTTGTCACACGGGAGATCGTGGACTCGTGTAGACCCAGTGTATCGGCTATTTCCCGCAAAACCAAGGGGCGCATGGCGATTTCGCCGTGCGTGAAGAAGCTCTTTTGACGCTCGACAATGGCTTGCGAGACACGCAGGATCGTATCGAAGCGCTGTTGAATGTTCTTGATCAGCCAACGTGCTTCCTGCAGCTTCTGCTGCAGATTGGCGGCGCCCGACTCGCCACGGCTGCTGCGCAGAATCTGCGCGTACATGTCGTTGATGCGCAAGCGCGGCATGACGTCGGGGTTCAGTTGCGCCATCCAGCCTGCGCTCGTTTTTCGCACGATCACGTCGGGCACCACGAAATCTGCTTCAGCACGGCCGAAAGCATGACCCGGAAATGGTGTCAGTGAGCGAATCAGCTCATGCGCTGCCTTCAACGCGGGCTCGTCGACGGACAGGGCCTTCTTCAGGCGCGTGTAGTCGCGCGCGGCCAGCAGTTCGAGATGCTGATTGACGATGACGAGCGCCAGCGCCTTCGCGGGCGAGTCGAGCCGATGCAGTTGCAACGAGAGGCATTCGGCTGCCGAGCGCGCGCCAATGCCCGGTGGATCAAAGCTCTGCAGCATGCGCAGCGCGGCTTGCAGTTCATCCAGTTCGACTTCGAGTTCGGTCGGCAGGTCTGCGAGGATTTCGTCGAGCGTGCCCGACAGATAGCCTTCATCGTCGAGCGACTCGATCAGGAAGATGACGAGGCCCTTGTCGCGCATCGAGAGCTTGAGCGGCGCGAGCTGTTCCATGAGGAATTCGCGCAGGCTTTGTTCGGCTTCGCGCAACTGCAGCGGAGCACGATCGTCTTCATCGGATTGCGGTTTGCGGGCGAAGTCGTCAAGGCTCCAGTCGGAGCGGTCGGAGCCGTAATCGCTGTCGAAATCGGCACCGTTGTCGTGGCCGTTTTCGTAGCTGCTGTCCGAGCTGTTGCTGCTGTCGCCGCCGTTGGGTGCGGGCGGAGGTGATTCAGTGGGAAGGGGCGTGGCGCTGTTGCTTTGCAGCGCGTTGACGGAGCCGTCTGCGCCAATGCGGGCGGAGGTGTCGAGCCACTCGTTTTCCCGCTCCAGCAGCGGGTTTTCGGTCAGGGCCTGTTCAACTTCCTGCTGCAGTTCGATGGTCGACAACTGCAGCAATCTGATCGATTGCTGCAACTGCGGCGTGAGCGCGAGATGCTGAGAGAGACGGAGCTGGAGCGACTGTTTCATGCGGGCTATTCTATGCCCAACACTTCGTCGATGGAACGGATTTTGCTTTAAGGTGCGCCTTTGCCACGTCCTTAAGGCGTAAGCGTGCAGCGCTGCTTACATCCGGAAGTTATCGCCCAGATAGACCTTGCGTACATCCTCGTTTTCGATGATTTGCTCGGGCATGCCGGCGGCCAGCACGGTGCCCTCACTGATGATGTAGGCGTGATCGCAAATGCCCAGCGTTTCACGCACGTTGTGATCGGTGATCAGCACCCCGATGTTGCGGTCTTTCAGGAAGCTGACGATGCGCTGAATTTCGCCCACCGCAATCGGGTCGACGCCCGCAAACGGTTCATCGAGCAGGATGAAGCGCGGCGACGAGGCCAGCGCGCGGGCAATTTCCACGCGGCGACGTTCGCCCCCCGAGAGCGACAGCGCAGGGTTGTCACGCAGATGAGCGATCTGCAAATCATCGAGCAAGCCGTCGAGGCGGCGATTGACTTCGTCTTGCGAAAGCTTCTTGCCGTTCTGCTCCTGCAGCTCGAGCACCGCGCGGATGTTTTCCTGCACGTTGAGCTTGCGGAACACGGACGCTTCCTGCGGCAGATACGACAGGCCCATGCGTGCACGCTGGTGGATCGGCAGGCGGCTGATGTGCTCGCCGTCGAGCACGATGTCGCCGGCGTCCAGCGCCACCAGGCCGACGATCATGTAGAACGAGGTCGTTTTACCGGCGCCATTGGGGCCCAGCAGACCGACCACTTCACCGCTCTTCACGTCAAGCGACACGTCCTTCACCACCGTGCGCGTGCCGTAGCGCTTCTTCAGATGGCGGACGACCAGCGTGCTGGAAGTCGTGGCCTGCGGCGCTGCAGTTTTGGGGGCGAGGGTGGTGGCGGACATAGGCGAAGCAGAAATGGCGAGCGGTGCAGATCAGGGCTTGGCGGCCGGGTTGGATGCCGGTGCAGCAGGGGTGCTGGTGCGCGGTGCTAGAACCGCGCGCACACGGCCCGACGGGTTGGCGGCGGTCGCATTTTCCCCGCCACCCGAGGCCGTGTAAAACTCCTTCTGGCCGTCATACGTAATCACGGCGCCGCGGATCTCGTCGAGCTGTGTGGCGCCTTGCAGGCGCTCCATGCGCGCGCGCGTGATCAGCTTGGAGATCTCTTGCTTGCCGTCGTATTCGATGCGCTCGCCCCAACCCTGGATGTATTCGTCGACGTTGTCCCGCTTCTGGCGAATGAAGGCGAGGTTCCCGGGCTTGGACGTGGCGACCGCGTAGTTGTAGCCCTCTGGGTCCGTCCGCAGATCGGCCTGGTCGGAGCGCAGCACCATGGTGCCCTTGGTCAGCACCACGTTGCCGGTCAAGTGATAGACCTGCTTCAGATCGTCGTAGCTGGCGTTGTCGGCTTCGAGCACGAGCGGCTTGTCGCGATCGGCGCGCTCGGCGTGCGCGGGCAGGGCCGGAAGCAGCAGCGCAGCAACGATGGCGAGGCCGGCGGCACGGAGGGAATCAGTCATGGGAATCACGTGAGGGGTGGGCGCGGTCGTTGGGCGTCGTCAGGTGTCGGGGGCAGAGTTTACTGCTTCGGCGCCCCCAGCCCTTCGATTCGGCCGCGCACATTGCCCAGCAATTGTACTTGGCGCGTCACGTTGTTGAAGGTGAGGCCGTTGGCGTTCATGATCGACGGCCCACGGTGCAGTTCGACCGGCTTGTCGGTGCGCACGATGTCCTCGTTGAGCAGCACCTGGAAGTAGGTCGAGTCCGCCGTCATCAGCGGGTCCTGGCGGGCGTCGGGCCCTTGCGCGCGGATGACCTTGGCGTTGTTGTACAGATCGATGATCGTGCCGTCGCCGTTCATTTTGCCGAGATCCGCGCGGGCGGTGACCTGCGGCCGGTCGGGCGCATAGACGTACAGCGCCGGGTACGTGACGTCGTAGGTCAGGTCGTCCTCATAGTGATTCATGTGGACGCCGGTAAACCGATATTTGGTCGTGCCGATCTCGTCCAGCGCGGTCGCCGAGATGCCGTCCATGGTGTAGTCGGGAATGTGGCGCTTGGGCTGCGTAGCGGCTTCGTCGGTTTGCGGTGTGTTGACCTGCACAAGCAGGAACGTGACGCCGCAGACGATCGCCATCAGCAGGATCGGCAGCCCGCGCAGCATGATCTGCAGCACGGAGGAGACGAGGCGTTGGGAGCGTTCGCTGGCCATGGAGTCAGGAAGGTTGCGCGGCGCGCAGCAGTTGTGCGAGCAGGGCGTCGTAGGCGCCTTGGGCCTTGAGGATCAGGTCGGCCACTTCGCGCACCGCGCCGCGTCCGCCCGTGGCTTGCGCGACATAGTGAGCGCGGCTGCGCAGTTCGGTATGGGCCTGGGCGGGGCAGGCGGTAAAGCCCACCATCGCCATCACCGGCAGGTCGGGCCAGTCGTCGCCCATGTAGCCGGCGTCGGCCGCTTGAAGTTGCGTGGCGGCCAGCAGGTGGGCAAATGCCTCACGCTTGTCGGCTACGCCTTGGTACAGATGTTCGATGCCGAGTTCCCCGGCGCGCCAGGCCACGATTTCGGATTGCCGTCCGGTAATGATGGCTGGCGTGACCCCCGCCTGTGCCAGCAGCTTGATGCCGTGGCCGTCGAGCGTGTCGAACGCCTTGCTGATTTCGCCCTCGGGGCCGACCAGCAAGCGTCCGTCGGTCAATACGCCGTCCACATCGAACACCATCAGGCGCACGCGCGCGGCGCGTTCCATTGCCTGCGGAAAGCGTGCTTCGATGTTGCTGTGGACAGGATCGGCCGGGGTGGTCATCAGTGGCGCGAGGGGGTCAGATGACCTTGGCCCGGGTCAGGTCGTGGATGTGCAGCGCGCCCACCAGCAGGCCGGCGGCATCGACCACCAGTAACTGGTTGATGCGGTGCGTTTCCATGACTTCGACGGCTTCCACGGCGAGTTGGTCGGGGCCGACCGAGCGGGGGTTGTGGTGCATGACCTCGTGGATGGGCACGGTGCGCCAATCGCGCGGGGTCTCGAGCAGGCGGCGCAAGTCGCCGTCGGTGAACACGCCCACGGCGCGGCCTCCGGCATCGACCACGGCGGTCATTGCCATGCCCTTGCGGGTGATCTCCATCAGCGCCTGCGATAGCGGCGTGTCCTCGTTCACCCGGGGGATGGCGTCACCAGCGCGCATGACGTCACGCACATGCGTCAGCAGCTTGCGTCCGAGCGAGCCGCCCGGATGCGAGCGGGCGAAATCTTCGGCACCGAAGCCGCGCGCGTCGAGCACGGCCACGGCCAGCGCATCGCCCAGCGCGATCTGGGCGGTGGTGCTGGCGGTGGGAGCCAGGTTCAGCGGGCAGGCCTCGACATCGACGTGCGAGTTGAGCACGACGTCGGCATGCTTGCCGAGCGAGGACTCCGGGTTGCCCGTCACGGCGATCAGCTTTGCGCCGAGCCGTTTGACCAGCGGCAGGATGACATTCAACTCCGAGACTTCGCCGGAATTGGAAAAGCCGATGAAAACGTCGTCCCGCGTGACCATGCCGAGGTCGCCATGGCTGGCTTCGGCGGGGTGGACGAAAAACGCTGGCGTGCCGGTCGAGGCCAGCGTGGCGGCAATCTTGCGCGCCACATGGCCCGATTTGCCCATGCCGGACACGACGACGCGGCCGGTGCAGCCGAGCACCATTTCGACCGCACGCGCAAAGTCGGCGGACACCTGGGTTTTGAGGCCGAGTACGGCTTGCGCTTCGATGTCGAAGGTTTGCTGCGCCAGCGCAAGTGCTCGATCCGGATTGAAATTCGCTATCATGGCGGCGAAGTATAACAACGATTGACACTGTTCTCGGCCGCGGGTGGCGCGTCGGGGCTTGGCTTGCGGGGAGTGGCGGAGCGTGCGGGCGCTCCGTTTTGCTGCGCCGCGGCAATCGGCTTTCAAATCACTTTTCTGCCCGTCGCCACGCCGTCATTTTTGCTGTCCGGCGTCTCGCGTATCGCGTTCTTCGTCTATACCCTGGCATCGGTCTTGCAGCGTCTGCGTGCTCGTTTGTGCACGCACCGTCCTGATGCGCGGGTGCTGCGCCTCCTGTCCAACCCCTTTTCGATCGGTTTTTCGCGTCGCATGCATTCGCCGCTGGAACTCACCCTTGTGCTGTTGGCCGCCGCCGTCATCGGCGTGGTGCTGTTCCGCATGCTGCAATTGCCGCCGATGCTGGCCTACCTCGTGGTGGGCGTGCTGATCGGGCCGAAGGCGACGGGGCTGGAGTCCGATTCTGCCCAGACGCGCTATCTGGCCGAGTTCGGGGTGGTGTTCCTGATGTTCTCGATCGGGCTGGAGTTCAACCTCTCCAAGCTGCGTTCGATGCGGCGGCTGGTGCTGGGGCTCGGGGCGTCGCAGGTGGTGCTGACCATGCTGCTGACGATTCCTGTGTCGATGCTGCTGTCGCACTGGTATCCGCTGTCGTGGCAGGCCGGGCTGGCGCTTGGCGGCGCGTTGGCGATGTCGTCCACGGCCATTGTCTCGAAGATGCTGGCCGAGCGCCTGCAGCTGGAGACCGAACACGGCCGCAACATCATCAGCGTGCTGTTGTTCCAGGATCTGGCGGTGGTGCTGCTGCTGATCGTGATTCCGTCGCTGGGCAAGAACCCGACGGACCTAGTGCTGGCGCTCTCCGTTGCCGCCTTGAAGATCACCGTGGCGCTGGTGCTGATCCTGTTCCTCGGGCAGAAGCTGCTGTCGCGCTGGTTCCATCTGGTAGCCGCACGGCGCTCGCAGGAACTGTTCATGCTGAACCTGCTGCTGGTCACGCTGGGCATGGCCGCGCTGACGGAGCGGCTGGGCCTGTCGATGGCGCTGGGCGCGTTCCTGGCCGGCATGCTGGTGTCGGAAACACCGTACAAGCTGCAGGTGGAAGAAGACATCAAGCCGTTCCGCGACGTGCTGCTGGGCCTCTTCTTCGTGACGGTGGGCATGCTGCTGGACCCCCGAGTGGTGGTCGATCACTGGGCCCTGGTGCTGGCACTGGTGGCCGGGCCCGTGCTGTTCAAGTTTGTGCTGATCGCGCTGCTGGCGCGCGCCTTCGGCTCGGGCGGCGGCGCGGCAATCCGCACGGCGCTGGGGCTGGCCCAAGCCGGTGAATTCGGCTTCGTGCTGCTCAACCAGATCGACGGGCTCCACCTGATCGACCCGCTGCTCGGCCAGGCGATCCTGGCGGCGATGCTGCTGTCGATGCTACTGGCGCCGTTCCTGATCCAGTACAGCGACGTGATCGCCATGCGGCTGTCGCGCACCGACTGGCTGATGCAATCGCTGGCCATGACCAAAATTGCCGCACAGAGCATCGCCACCGAGCGCCACGTCATCATCTGCGGCTACGGGCGCAGCGGCCAGAACTTGGCGCATATGGTCGAGCAGGAGGGCATCGGCTACGTCGCGCTCGATCTGGACCCCGACCGCGTGCGCGAAGCCGCGGCAGCGGGCGAACATGTGGTCTACGGCGATGCGGCGCGGCGCGAGTCACTCGTGGCCGCCGGCATCCACCGTGCTGCGGCGGTCGCCATAACGTATGCCGACACGGCGTCTGCATTGAAGGTGCTGCACCACGTGCAGGCGCTGGAGCCGACCCTCCCCGTGATCGTGCGCACGATCGATGATGCGGACCTTGACCGCCTGCAGCAGGCCGGCGCCACCGAGGTCGTCCCCGAGATCATCGAAGGCAGCCTGATGCTGGCCTCGCACGCGCTGGTGCTGCTGGGCGTGCCGCTGCGCCGTGTGGTGCGGCGCGCGCAGCAGATGCGCGACGCGCGCTACAGCCTGCTGCGCGGCTACTTTCACGGTCAGGATGACGAAGAAGACATGCTCGAGCGCGACGCCGTGCGTCTGCATTCGGTGCCGCTGGCGAAGGGGTCGCCCGCCATCGGCCGGAAGCTCGGGACGATGGGGCTGGAGACGTTCAAAACCTCGGTCACGGCGATCCGGCGCCAGGGCATTCGCGCGCTCGATCCTGATCCGGACACCGTGCTGGAGCTGGGCGATATCGTCGTGCTGCGCGGCACGCCTGAGGGGCTGCAGATGGCAGAGGAGCGGCTATCGCCGCGTTGAGGCGCACCCGCCGCGCTTACTTGATGAATGTTTCCAGCAGAGGCCCGCGCGAGCGGCGCGGCGGCGACGCATCCGCCATGTTGGGCGGCAGGCCATCTAGCACCGTCGCGGCATCGAGCGAACTGATCGACACCCGCGTATCGGCCGGAATGCGCCCGTCCTGCTGCAGCTTCAGATACCGCAGGCAGCAGACGCGCAGGAACGACGCGAAATTCGCCACCTCGCCGCGTCGCTCCAACAGCTCGTCATAGAGTTTGCTGATGAGCTGGTTGACCGTCAGACCATCGCGCTGGCCGATCTCTTCCAGCACCTCCCAGAACAGGCATTCCAGCCGCACGCTTGTCGCCACGCCATGCAGGCGTAGCGAACGCGCGAGGCTGTCGTACGAATGGGGATTGGCGCGGATGAAGATTTCGCACATGGCCGGGGCTCCTGGAGTGCCCGGCGTGCGGGCAGCCGGATCAGTGTAGAACCCGCGTGCCCAGGACTTCAAGAAACTGCGCCAACCAAGCCGGATGTGCCGGCCAGGCGGGTGCCGTGACGAGCTTGCCATCGGTGTGCGCCTGGTCGACGGGAATGTCCTTGAAAGTGCCGCCCGCTGCCGCGACTTCGGGGCCACATGCCGGATAGGCGGAACACGTCTTGCCTTCCAGCACGCCCGCCGCCGACAGCAACTGGGCACCGTGGCAAATCGCTGCGACGGGTTTGTCCGCGTGGAAGAAGTGACGTACGACCTCAAGCACGCGGGCGTTCAGTCGCAAATATTCGGGCGCCCGGCCGCCGGGCACGACCAGCGCGTCGTACGCTGCCGGGTCAACATCGGCAAAGGTCGCGTTGACGGTAAAGCGATGACCGGGTTTTTCGGAATACGTCTGTGCACCTTCGAAATCGTGGACGGCGGTCGCCACGGAATCGCCGGCGCGCTTGTCCGGGCAGACAGCGTGCACCGTGTGGCCGACCATCTGCAGCGCCTGGAAGGGAACCATGACCTCGTAGTCCTCTACGTAGTCGCCAACCAGCATCAGAATTTTCTTTGCCATCGCCGTGTCTCCTGTATGGTTGCGGTTTCCCCATTGTGGTTCGGCGCCATTCGGCCCGGGTGGCAGCCCATTACCGCAGACCACGTTTCCTGCTTTCCTGTTTTTGCCATGAGCCAAGTCCCTCATCACCAGGCGGCGCTGCTGACGCCGTCGTCCGTTCCCGCGTCCACCGAACTGGGCGATGTGTCGCGCTACCTGCGTGACCGGATCCGCACGGTGCCGGATTGGCCGCAGGCCGGGGTGATGTTTCGCGATATCACGCCGCTGCTGCAGGACCCGAAGAGCCTGCGCGTGCTGGTGGACGTGTTTGTCCATCGCTACATGGGGCAGGGGCTGAACCTGGTGGCGGGCATCGACGCGCGCGGATTCATCCTGGGCTCGATCGTGGCGTATGAGTTGAACCTGGGCTTCGTGCCGATCCGCAAGAAAGGCAAGCTGCCGTTCAACACGGTGGCCGAGGAGTACATGCTCGAATACGGCAGCGCGACAGTGGAAATCCATGCCGATGCCTGCAAGCCCGGCGACCGCGTCCTGTTGATCGACGACCTGATCGCCACTGGCGGCACCATGCTGGCCGGCAAGCGCCTGCTCGAACGCTTGGGCGCAACCGTGGTGGAGGGCGCGGCGATTGTCGACCTGCCTGAACTGGGCGGCTCGCAACTGCTGATCGAGGGCGGTCTGCCGCTCTTCACGGTCTGCCGCTTCGATGGGCACTGAGTGGCTACCAGCTGCATTCGCGTGATGAGCTGGTCCCATACGCCCATGTGACAAAAATATGACGGCTGACTGCTGCGCGCAGTAGCATGACCCTTTCCATTTCCGCGGCACCCTGGGAGACGTCGATGCCTCACGTATGGCTGTTCCTGCTGACCTCGATTGCGATCACGGTGATGCCGGGGCCGGACAACCTTCAGGTCATCGCACGCGGTGCCAGCCAAGGCCGCAAGGCGGGGCTCTCTGCCGCGGCGGGGTTTGCATCAGGGTGCCTCTTTCATACGACGCTGGCGGCGCTCGGGCTGGCCGCCGTGCTGCAGTCGTCCCCGGTGGCGTTCCAGGCGATTCGTTGGCTAGGCGCGGCGTACCTGATCTGGCTGGGCATCCAGGCACTGCGCAGCAAGGGCAGCGTCGGCCTGAATCCTGCTGGACCGCAGGCGGCGCCCGACCTTTGGCGCGTGTATCGCCAGAGCGTCTTCGCCAATCTGCTCAACCCGAAGGTGACGCTGTTCTTCGTGGTGTTCCTGCCGCAGTTCGTCGATGCGCAGGCGGGCCACGCAGCGCTGCAGATGTTGCTGCTGGGCGGCGTGTTCATGGCACAGACCATCGTCGTGTTCAGCCTCTACGGCTGGTGCGCGGCTGCGCTGGGCGGTTGGATGCGCCGCACGCCACGCGCGTCGCTGTGGCTCGACCGGGTGAGCGGCTGCATTTTCATTGTGCTGGGCCTGCGCGTGGCCCTGACCAAATAAGCAAACGCCCGGATTCCCCGGGCGTTTGACTTAGAGCTTGTAGCCGATCTGCCGCAGCAGGTCCTTGCGCCACGCGATGTCGGCATCGGTTTCGACACCCAGCGGCGAGGCGCCGTCCACCACGCCGAGCACGCCGCGCCCCAACTCCGTCTGCGCGACGATCACCTGCGTCGGATTGGCTGTGGCGCAGTAGATGCGGCACACCTCCGGTACCGCGCGTACGGCAGCCAGCACATTGACGGGAAAGAACCCGTCACCCAGGAAGATCAAAAAGGTATGGCCCGCGCCAATGGCGAGCGCGTTGTCACGCGCGAGCTGAAGAGCGGTTTCGTCATTGCCTGACCAGCGTACGAGCCGCTTGCCCGATGCCTCGCAGAACGCAATGCCGAAACGGATACCCGGCACCGCGCCCACGAGCGCCTCGTGGAGGTCTTCCACGGTCTTGATGAAATGCGACTGGCCGAAGATGAAGTTGGTCGCCTCCGGCTTGACGATGGGCACCACGGTGAGGTCCATGGCGACGCTCCTGTGCGACGATGGGAACGCTCTTCATCGTAGGGCGCAGCGGCTTGATTGCAAGCGGCTGCGCCGGTGCCGCCTTATTTGCGCTTGAGCAGCGGCGCCAGGTACTTGCCGGTAAAGCTCGCCTTGCTCTTGGCCACATCCTCGGGCGTGCCTTTGGCGATGATCTGCCCACCGCCCGCACCGCCCTCCGGGCCCAGATCTAGCAGCCAGTCCGCCGTTTTGATCACGTCGAGGTTGTGCTCGATGATCACGATCGTATTGCCGTGATCGCGCAGCTTGTAGATGACCTTCAGCAGCAGTTCGATATCGTGGAAGTGCAGGCCGGTGGTCGGCTCGTCCAGGATGTACAGCGTCCGGCCCGTGTCGCGCTTCGATAGCTCGAGCGACAGCTTCACGCGCTGCGCTTCGCCACCGGATAGCGTGGTCGCCGATTGCCCCAGGCGGATGTAGCCCAGGCCCACATCCAGCAGCGTCTGCAGCTTGCGGCGCACCACCGGCACCGGCGCGAAGAACTCGTGCGCCTGCTCCACCGTCATCTCCAGCACTTCGGTGATGTTCTTGCCCTTGTAGAGCACTTCGAGCGTTTCGCGGTTATAGCGCTTACCGTGGCACACGTCGCAGGGCACGTACACGTCTGGCAGGAAGTGCATCTCGACCTTCAGCACACCGTCGCCCTGGCAGGCCTCGCAGCGGCCGCCCTTGACGTTGAACGAGAAGCGGCCGGGGTCGTACCCGCGCTCCTTGGCGGACGGCACGCCGGCAAACAGCTCGCGGATCGGCGTGAACAGGCCCGTGTAGGTGGCCGGGTTCGAGCGCGGCGTGCGGCCAATCGGCGACTGGTCGACGTTGATGACCTTGTCGAAATGCTCCAGGCCGTCGATGCGATCGTGCGCTGCGGGCTCCGGCGTCGAGCCATACAGATGGCGCGCCACCGCGTGGTACAGCGTGTCGTTGATCAGCGTCGACTTGCCCGAACCCGACACGCCCGTGATGCACGTCAGCAACCCGATCGGAATATCTGCCGACACGTTCTTCAGGTTGTTGCCGCTGGCGTTGATGATGCGCAGCCAGCGCTCTTCATCGGGGGCCGTGCGCTGCTTGGGCACTTCGATGCGGCGCTTGCCCGACAGATAATCGCCCGTCAGCGACGCCGGCGATTGCTCGACCTGCTGGGGCGTGCCCTCGGCGATGATCTGGCCGCCATGCACGCCGGCACCGGGGCCGATGTCGACCACGTAGTCCGACGCGCGAATCATGTCTTCATCGTGCTCCACCACCAGCACGGAGTTGCCGAGATCGCGCAGGTGCTTGAGTGTGCCGATCAGCCGATCGTTGTCGCGCTGGTGCAGGCCGATGGACGGCTCGTCCAGCACATACATCACGCCGGTCAGCCCCGAGCCGATCTGCGACGCCAGGCGGATGCGCTGCGCCTCGCCGCCCGACAGCGTATCGGCGCTGCGTTCCAGCGAGAGGTAATCGAGCCCGACGTTGTTCAGGAAGTTCAGCCGCGCGGTGATCTCCTTGACGATCTTGTCCGCGATCTCGCGCTTGGCGCCGTGCATGTTGAGCGTCACGAAATACGTGAGCGCATCGCGCAGCGGCCAGCCGTTGATCTCGTAGATGCCGCGTGCCTGGTCGGCCTCGCCGATCTTGACGAAGCGGGCCTCCCGGCGCAGGCGGGTGCCGTGGCATTCCGGGCACGGCTGGTTGTTCTGGTACTTGGCCAGCTCCTCACGCACGGCGATGGAGTCGGTCTCTTTGTAGCGCCGCTCCAGGTTGGGGATGATCCCTTCGAACGCGTGCTCACGCACCGTGGTCTTGCCGCGCTCGTTGATATACGTAAACGGTATCTGCTGCTTGCCCGAGCCGTGCAGCACGATCTCTTGGATTTCGGCCGGTAGGTCTTCAAACGCGACATCGATGTCGACGTCGTAGAACGCCGCCAGGCTTTGCAGCATCTGGAAATAGAACTGGTTGCGGCGGTCCCACCCCTTGATCGCGCCAGACGCCAGCGACAGATTCGGAAAAGCCACCACGCGCTTCGGATCGAAGAACGTGATCTGGCCCAGGCCGTCGCAGTGCGGGCAGGCGCCCATCGGATTGTTGAACGAGAACAGCCGCGGCTCCAGCTCCTGCAGTGAATACGAGCAGATCGGACAGGCGAACTTGGAGCTGAAGCCGTGTTCCTTGCCGGTGTCCATTTCCAGCGCGATCGCGCGGCCGTCTGCCAGGCGCAGCGCGGTTTCGAACGACTCGGCCAGACGCTGCTTGAGTTCCGGGTTCACCTTCACGCGGTCGACCACGACCTCGATCGAATGTTTGTCGTTCTTCTTGAGCTTGGGCAGGTTGTCGACTTCGTAGACCTTGGCCTCGGCCTCGTGCGCCGTGCCGCCGCCCGAGCGGATGCGAAAGCGCACAAAACCCTGGGCCTGCATCGCTTCGAACAGGTCGACGTGCTCGCCTTTGCGGTTGGCCACCACGGGTGCCAGGATCATCAGCTTGGTATCGGCCGGCAGCGCCAGCACGGCATCGACCATCTGCGACACGCTTTGCGCTTCCAGTGGCTGGCCGTGATCGGGGCAGTAAGGCGTACCGGCGCGCGCATACAGCAGACGCAGGTAATCGTGGATCTCGGTCACGGTGCCGACCGTGGAACGCGGGTTGTGGCTGGTGGCCTTCTGCTCGATGGAAATGGCCGGCGACAGACCTTCGATCAGGTCAACGTCGGGTTTTTCCATCAACTGCAGAAATTGCCGGGCATATGCCGACAGCGATTCCACGTAGCGCCGTTGCCCCTCCGCATACAGCGTGTCGAACGCGAGCGACGACTTGCCCGACCCCGAAAGCCCGGTAATCACGATCAGCTGGTTGCGCGGCAGATCGAGGTTGATGTTCTTCAGGTTGTGGGTACGGGCCCCACGAATCTTGATTTCGTCCATGTGCGGCTGAGTGCAGCTGAATGCGGCGTCGGAGGGCGGACCGCCTGCGGCAATCGGCGGGAGGGTGGAAAAGGGTAAGCCTGCTAATATACCGAACTTCGGTTTTGCCGGTATCTGCTGCCAGATGGGGCAATCCGTAAAACCGTTCAAGTGTCTTTGTCGCCGCTTTTTCTCGGTTGTTTTGCGGCGGTTTCCGCACCATGTCCTCCGCTTCTGCATCCATGACTTCCGCTTCCGGCCGCATGAACGGCCTTGAGCTGCGCGCGGCCGCCTCGCTGGCCGGCATCTTCGCGCTGCGCATGTTGGGTTTGTTCATGATCATGCCGGTCTTCGCGGTGTTCGCGAAAACGCTGCCCGACGGCAACAACACCCAGCTCGTCGCTTTCGCCATCGGCGTGTACGGCCTCACGCAGGCGGTGCTCTACATCCCGTACGGCTGGTTGTCGGATCGCTTCGGGCGAAAGCCCGTCATCGTGACGGGGTTGGTCATCTTTGCGGTGGGCAGCCTGGTGGCGGCGTTTTCGCACAGCGTCGCGGGCATCGCCGTGGGGCGGGCCATCCAGGGCGCGGGGGCGATCTCGTCGGCGGTGATCGCCTTCGTGGCCGACCTCACGCGCGAGGAGCATCGCACCAAGGCCATGGCCATGATCGGGGGCAGCATCGGCCTGTCGTTTGCCGTGGCCATCGTGAGTGCGCCGGTCATCTTCCGCTGGGTCGGCATGCCTGGCATGTTCACGGCGATTGGCGTGCTGGCCATCGTCGCCATCGGCGTGGTGCTGTGGGTCGTGCCCAACCCGCCGCGTCCGCCCGAACATGTGAAAGCACCGTTCCGCGAAGTTCTGCGCCATCCCGAGTTGCTGCGACTGAACTTTGGCGTGTTCGCCTTGCATGCCACGCAGACGGCGCTGTTCGTCGTGCTGCCGCACATGCTGGAAGCCGCCGGCCTGCCCGTCGATTCGCACTGGAAAATCTACCTGCCGGTGATGGGCGTGTCGTTTGTGCTGATGGTGCCGGCCATCATTGCCGCAGAGAAGCGCGGCAAGATGAAGGCCGTGCTGCTGTCTGCCGTGGCGTTGGTGATCGTGGCGCAACTGGCGCTGGGCGAAGTGAATCCGACACTTGCCGCGCTGGCGATTGCGCTACTGGTCTACTTCCTCGGTTTCAACGTTCTGGAGGCGTCGCAGCCGTCGCTGGTCTCGAAGTACGCGCCGGGCGTGCGCAAGGGCGCGGCGATGGGCGTGTACAACACGACGCAGGCGCTGGGTCTGTTTGCGGGCGGCGCGGGCGGCGGCTGGATTCTGCTGCACGCCGGGCAGCACGCGGTATTCCTAACCTGCGCCGCGCTGGCTTTTGCCTGGCTTATAATTGCGAGCCCCATGCAGATGCCGGCTCTGCGCCGACACTAATCCGGGCAACACGGCGGCATCACTTCAATTACCTTCGGAAACTCATCATGGCGTCCGTCAACAAAGTCATCATCGTCGGCAATCTCGGCGCCGATCCTGAAACGCGCTACATGCCCAGCGGCGACGCTGTCACCAACATTCGCGTGGCAACCACCGACCGCTACAAGGACAAGGCCAGCGGCGAAATGAAGGAAGCCACCGAGTGGCACCGCATCGCCTTCTTCGGCCGCCTGGCAGAAATTGCGGGCGAATACCTGAAGAAGGGCTCGTCGGTCTACATCGAAGGCCGGCTCAAGACCCGTCAATGGGAAAAGGACGGCCAGAAGCAATACAGCACCGAGATCGTCGCAGACCAGATGCAGATGCTCGGCGGCCGCGGCGGTGAGGGCGGCGGCAGCAGCGGTGGCGGTGGTGGTGGCTACTCGCGTGGCGGTGAAGGCGGCGGCGGTGGTTACGGCGGTAGCCGTAGCCAAGGTCAAAGCCAAGGCCAAGGCGGCGGTTACTCGCGCGGCGGCGAAGGTGGCGGTGGCCAAGGCGGTGGCGCGCGTCGCCAGGCGGCACCGTCGAACGGTTTTGAGGATATGGACGACGATATTCCGTTCTAACCGGAATATTCACTAGAAACGTAAAGTAGGGCCCCGAAATTCCCGTCTAATCAATAGGTTAGGTGGGAATTTACGGGGCCCTCTTTTTTTTCTGCGCGGTCGCTAGCCGGAACTTCGCGGACAATAAAGAATGCATTCGAACGCATGACAGAGTGCAGGAATGAGTTTCTCAATTCGCGAGGTCTCACCAGGAAGCGGCGAGCGTTTGCCGATTCTCGTCGAAGGCGGGCCGCTGGGGTTGCCCGTGCAGGGGGTCGTTGAGTTCACGCTCACAATCTTGCGGACAAGTGGCCGTAGGCGAAACAGCATAAGAAAGCGTCTAGACGCCCTAGGGCTCACTCTGCAGTTTCTTTCTTCCCGCTGGATCGATATTGTGGCGCGAACAGCGTCACAGACTTTCTTATCTATCGAAGAGCTTGTGGCCCTGGCCGACGCGTGTCGCGCGCTACAGCACCACCTTCCGGATAAGCTAGCCGAGCTGACTTGTTGCGCTTGGGGCGTTTATGCCGCACCGACAGGCCTTCGGCCCGGTACAGGCAATAGCCGTAATGGACGCGCGTTCCCGCAATCTCTTTGATGCACGCAAGCAGTGCCGACGAGTCGCGAGCAACCGACCGATACGCGTATAGCGAGCATGACATGTGGAACAACGCGCAAGCCTAGGTCAGGCTCACGCAATAGCGGTCAACATCACCCACTCGCGGCACCCGCCAACTGGAAGCGAAACACCGCACCCTTTCCGGGCTGCGGCACCAGCCGGATTTCGCTGCCATGCAGCTGCAGGATTCGCTGCACGATCATCAGCCCGAGCCCACCGCTGCGTGAGCCATCGCTGCGGGCACCGCTCATGAACACTGGACGCACGAAGAGTCCCTTCTGAAGTTCACCCGGGATACCCGGCCCGGTGTCGCTAACCTGGACCGCGACCCCAGTGTTCGTTGGACGCAACTGCACCTCGATCGCGCCGCCTACTGGCGTATGGTGGATGGCGTTGTCGAGCAGGTTTGTTAGCACGCGCTCGATCATGCCCAAGTCGGCCGACACGATGGGTAGACCGGGCGCAATGTCTGGCTTGAGTTGTTGCTGACGCGCCCCTGCTGCCAACTCGAACTTCTGAAACACGTCTTGTACCAGGTCGGCCAACGCGAAATTTTCCTTTTCTGGCTTAACCACGCCGTACTCAAGCCGCGCTAGCTCAAATAGCTCCTGTGCGAGCCGGCCAACCTTGCGGCTCTGACCGAGCGCAATGTCGAGGTAGCGGCGGCGCTCTTCGTCGTCGAGGATACCGGCCTTCAGTCGGAGCGTTTCCAGGTAGCCGTGTAGTGAAGTCAGGGGCGTGCGCAGGTCATGCGAGATATTGGCGACGAGTTCGCGGCGCTGCTGGTCCTGCAGGGTCAGCTCTCGCCACTGCTCAGCGATGCGCCGCGTCATCTGCACGAAGGCCTGGCTCAGTGTCGCTATTTCTCCGCCACCGCGCGCAATGCGCTCGAGTGTGGCCGTTTGGCTTTCGAGCGATCCGATTCCTTCGGATTCGAAGCGTCGGACTACAGCCGTCAGCTCGCGCAGAGGCCGCGTGATGAGCCAGAACGCCATCGTGCCCGCTACAAGCCCGAGAAGAGCCACCAGCCCCATGGACCACAGCGTTGTCCGCAAAACGTTGTCAGCCGCCACGTGCGCGGCAACGGCGTCGTGGTCCTCGCCCTGCAGCACCACGTAGACGTAACCTGCGTCTCGGCCATCAACGCGCATCGGCGCGGCGCTAAAAACTTTGGGCGTTTGCAAGTTGCGTGGATCGTCACCGAGGACCGGCATCGTCGCACCAGCGAGCAGTCTGCGCACCGGCGCGAGGTCGACGCGGTCGCGCTTGAGGTGGCCGGGGGGCGCCGCTTGCGCCGCAATGTGGCCGTCAGGCGAGAGCAGGTAGACCTCTACGCTAGGATTCACCGCCATCAGTTTGTCGAACAGATCCTTCACCGCGACAGGGTTTAGTCCTTCCGGTCGCATCAGTTCGGCATTCTCCGCGATGTGTGCGGCCAAACCGCTCGACAAGCGTTGGATCACCTCCTGCTCGTGACGTCCGTTCGAGCGCAATTGCAGCCAAGCCGAAGTGCCGCAGCACACCAGCAACAGCACAGCGAATACCAGCGAGAGCCGTCGAGATAGCACTGCCTCCCCTCGTCCACTCATGCTGCGTCCTCCTTGCCGTCTGCCCCGATAGAGAGCTTGTAGCCGCGCCCCCAGACGGTGAGTATGCGCCGCGGCTGCGCCGGGTCGACCTCGACCTTGGCTCGCAGCCGGTTGATGTGAGTGTTAACCGTATGCTCGTAGCCGTCGTGCTGGTAGCCCCAGACTTGATTGAGCAGGTCGAGCCTCGAAAACACTTTGCCCGGATGACGTGCGAAGAAATGAAGCAGGTCGAACTCGCGCGGCGTGAGTTCGATCGGTTTGCCGTCGACGCGCACCTCGCGCGCTAGTGGTTCGATCTCAAGATTGCCTAGTGTGAGGCTACCCGACTCCATGCGCGCGTTACGCGCCAGCGCGTCGGTACGTCGAATCAGTGCCTTCACGCGCGCCACCAGCTCCAACACCGAGAAGGGCTTGGCAAGGTAGTCGTCTGCGCCGAGCTCCAGCCCCAAGATGCGGTGCACCTCGGTCGACCGGGCACTGATGATGATGATTGGCGTGTAGCGGGCCTGGACCCGCGCGCGGCGGCAAATCTCCAGGCCGTCGATGCCAGGCAGCATCAGGTCGAGCACCAGCGCATCCCAGTTGCCCCGTTCCATTTCCCGCTGGCCCGCATGGCCGTCAGCCGCGTGCACCACCGCATAACCCTCGTCTCGCAGGTGCATGCGCAGCAATTCCGCGATGTGTGCGTCATCTTCAACGAGCAGGACGCGTTTGGCAGAGTCCATGGGGCGTGGGGAAAGGGATGTCTAAAGCGATCTTTAGGACTGATTGTCCCGCGATCTGACCGGCGCAGTTATCACAATTAATTGAACTTTGCGTGATGAATCGGTCAGGGGAAGCGCCCAAGAATACGTTTCATGAAACGCGACGCCCACCTCTCTATGCCCACCAGCATCGACGCCAGTCCGGTGCATCCGTTGTGGATGCGCTGTACGCACTGGTTCAATGCCTTGGCAGTGATGGTGTTGGTGCTGAGTGGTTGGCGCATCTACAACGCTGCACCGTTCTTTCCATTCACTATCCCAGCCTCCGCTACTTTGGGCGGATGGCTGGGAGGCGCGCTTCAGTGGCACTTCGCAGCGATGTGGTTGCTGGTGATCAACGGCTTGGTCTACCTAGTCATGAATGTCGCCAGCGGCCGACTGGCCCGCAAGTTTTTCCCAGTCACGCCGGCGGGTGTGCGGTGTGACATGGTCGCAGCGCTCAAGGGAAGGCTCTCGCATGCCGACCCGCGCCACTACAACAACGTGCAGCGGCTCGCCTATCTGTTGGTGATATTGGACATCGTGCTGTTGGTGCTTTCGGGCTTGGTACTGTGGAAGTCGGTGCAGTTCGCGACCCTGCGAGAGCTACTTGGTGGCTACGAGGTAGCTCGCCGCATCCACTTCTGCGCGATGGCCGGCGCTGTGGCGTTCGTGGTGGTGCACCTTGTGATGGTAGCTCTGGTGCCACGCACCCTGCTGACGATGTTAGGCGGCCGCGTCGCTGGCACCCCCTCCCCGATCCAGGACCGGTCGTCGCACGACGCCTGATTCGTCCCATGAAGATACTCAAAGCTCCCAGATTCGACGGCATTGATGGTGACGCTGTGCTCATCGAGGCACGCCGGCAGATTGCCCGTCACGTCAACCTGCCCGCGCGTCGTGCTTTCCTGCAGCGCTCGCTCACGCTGGGCGGCCTGTCGCTGCTGACCGGCTGCAGCATCTCTGACAACGAGCAGGTCGAGGCGGCTCTCTCGCGTATCTCACGCTTCAACGACAAGGTTCAGGGCCTGATCTTTGACCCGAACCAACTGGCCCCCACGTACCCTGACTCGATGATCACGCGCCCCTTTCCGTTCAATGCCTACTACGGCGAGGATGAGGTGCGCCAGGTTGATGCGCAGGCATGGCGGCTTGAGGTTACCGGTCTTGTCTCCGACCGACGTCAATGGAATCTAGCCGACCTGCGTGCGATGCAACAGTACGACCAAGTGACATGCCATATCTGCGTGGAGGGCTGGAGTGCGATCGGTAAGTGGGGAGGCGTGCGCTTTGGTGACTTTCTACGCCGAGTTGGCGCCGACTTGAGCGCCAAATACGTCGGTTTCAAGTGCGCTGACGACTACTACACCAGCATCGACA
>NZ_JASATD010000028.1:0-49912 GCF_038440115.1 Ralstonia sp. OTU4908
TAAAAAGGGTTGTCTTTCTTCGTCAAAGGGTTGACGGTCAACCCTTTGACGGGTAGAATGTCTCTCATGGTTGATAAGGAGATATGACCATGACCCAGCAAGTTTTCGAGGCATTGGCGGACTGGATTTCTGAAGGTGTCGCAGTCGATTTTGAGGCCCTGGGCTTCGACATCGAGGTGATTACCGTCGATCCCCCCGCCGACCTGGCTAACTGATTCGGACGGGTGACGGTGAGCAGACCATACCCGACCGAGAAACCAGACCATCAACAACCCGCAGGAGATAAGCCAATGGCAACCGCGACCAAACCCCAGCCGCAGAACCGCGAAATCGTTTTGAACGGCTCGCGCCTGTTCGAGCGCTGGGACGGCAAGACGTGGATTTGCTACCGCGTGACGAAACCCTAAACCCAGCAAACCCCCAGCGCTGGGGGTGACGGTGAGCAGACCAGACCCCCGGCGCAGTTTCCAGACCATCGACCTTTAGGAGTGATCCAGATGCAACCAACCACCGCAACCCCGACCGAAACCGCCCGCCCGGCCGCCCTCGTGCCCACCGGCTCGCCCCTGTTCTCCCTGGGCCAGCTCTGCGCCACGCCCGGCGCGCTGGAGGTGCTGGAGCAGAACGGCCAGCAGCCTATCCACTTTGTCGCCCGCCACGTTGCCGGCGACTGGTCGGAAATGGACGCCGAAGACCAGCAGACCAACCGGGAGGCGCTGGAGTGCGGCGCGCGCGTGCTCTCGTCCTACACGACGAAGAACGGGCAAAAGCTCTGGATCATCACCGAGGCCGACCGCAGCGTGACCACCCTGCTGCTGCCTTCCGAGTATTGAGCAACGACGCCGGGGCCACCGCCCCGGCCTGACAGCGGGGTGAGCATGACAACCAAGACCATCGGCCTGTACCTGACCAGATCAGGCAAAGAGGCCATCCGCCTGAAGGAATACCCCTTGCGCGACGGCCGCAAGGGCTATTCCTGGATCGGTGAATACGGGGCAGGCAGCGGCGAACCGCTGGCCGCCTACCTCGCCATGATCGAGCAATTCAAGAAGACCAAGCGCGGGATGCAAACGGTGATCGACGCCCACGCGCACCAGGAAGAAGGGGAGCCCAGCCGTGGCTAAGAAGCACATCCGTTACACCAACGACCACCAGGCCGAGCTGGGCAAGCTGCTGCGCGAGCTGGGCTATCGGCACGGCCTCTGGCAAGTCTTCCGCGACTTTGTGGCCATGTGCGCCATTGCGATCAGCAACGCCGTAGACAAGCGCCAGTTTGCCGCGCGCGAGGCTGAATATATGAAGATCGTCGGCCGCTATACCAAGGAAGAAGCCGACATGATGGCCCGAGGCTTGGCCCATGTCACTTTCGGCCTTGAAGCTGGCATGTGTGATTTTCTCGGCTCCCTGTTCATGAATCTGGAGCTGGGCGACTCTTGGAAAGGCCAGTTTTTCACGCCCTACGAGGTCAGCTATTTGATGGCCGCGATCAACATGGGCGACCGCGCGCCCGTGGAAATCGAGAAAAAGGGCTTTATCACCCTCTGCGATCCATGCGTAGGCGGTGGCGCAATGGTTATTGCGGCCGCCCATGCCTTGCAGGACGCGAAAATCAACTATCAGCAGCACATGCACGCCGTCGCCGTCGATATTGACATCGTGGCGGTGCAAATGGCCTATGTGCAGTTGTCGCTGCTGCATATCCCGGCTGTCGTCTATCACGGCAATTCGCTGAGCGTTGAAACATGGTCAACGTGGCGCACGCCCGCCCATGTCCTGGGCTTTTGGGATGTGAAGCTGCGCCGCGCCGGTGACGCCGCCACCCTGACCGTGCCCGCCGCCCAGTCTCGCGCCGAGGAAGCGGCCGACGACGCCGAGGCCGAGGCGGAAGCCATGCCCACCGCCGCCGCCCTGGCTCCCTCGCCCGTTCCCGCCCTGGCCGCAGACATCAACCTGCGCGGCCAGCTCGCCCTGTTCTGAAAGGTTCGCCCGTGACCACCGCCACCACTACCACCAAGCCCGCCGCCCGCTTCCTGCCCTGGGTGGACATGCTCGCCGAGGTCGGCTCGCCGATCATCAAGCAGCGCGACCAGGCGGCCGCGCTGCTGGCCGAAGCCGACGCCCTGGAGCGCCAGGCCGACGAGCTGCGCCGCGCGGCTGTCGCCGCCCGCGCTCCGCTGCTGGAGCGCGTCATGAAGAACTGGAGCCTGGCCGAGCTGGAGCAGGCCGCCAACCGCGCCGAGTCCATCACCCACCCGGTGCCGCTGCACTGCATCGAGGACGCCGAGCTGCGCAACGCCATTCGCGCCCTGGAGGGCACGCAAGGCCCGCTCGACGTGCTGCGCCTGTTCAATCAGAAGGTGATCCGCCAGCACAACCTGCTGAGCACGGCCACCGAGGACGAGCGCCGCGCCACCCTGGCCCGCGCGCTCAACTGGTGGAATTTCGCCGTGGTGCCCATGCTTGAGCGCATGGGCACGGAATAGGGGAGGGCGGCCGCCGTGAGCATCGAGCAAGAGGCCGCCGAGCTGGTGGCCGCCGTCGATCCGGCCGCTGTCGCGGCCGTGCTCGCCGACTTCCCCCCAGCCGAGGACATCACCATCCGGGAGCACTGGCAGGAACTCGACCCGACCCTGACCAAGAAGGCCCCGCGTGACCTGGCGGCCCGCGAGTCCTTCCTGTTGGCCAAGGTCGCCAGCTACGAGGCGTCCCGCCTCGCCAGCATCGCCCGGTACAACGACCTGCGCGACCGGGGCCTGGCGGCCCTGTCGCCCTACGACATCTGCATTTCCAGCGGCAATGACCCCTTGGGCGCGCTGCGCTGCGCCCTTCGGCTGAAGGACGCCCATATCTCCTATGACCTGTCGATCCTTGTCCGCTTGCACCTGGAGCTGGACGAGGTGAGGGCGCTGCGTGCGGGCTCCATGTCCCCCCAGCTCGCCCTGTTCTGACGCGCGGCCGCCTGTCGGCGGTGCGGCCTGCGGCCGGTGCCAGCCTTCGGCTGGCCGTGGTGCCGGGCTTGCGCCCGCTCCAACAGCCAGCAGGCCGCCGCGCTGCGCGCGCCGACCTGCCACCCACCCGCACCACCTGGCTGCTTTCCGGCTGACCCTTGCGCCTGGCCAGCTTTCACTGCTGGGCGAATCTGGCCGCTGCGCGACCAGACCGGGCTGCTCCGGGTTCGCGCCTTCGCGCTCATCCCCGCTTCGCGGGGACTGCTGCGCAGCCCTGCACATCCCTTTCGCTTGCGCCGTCCCGGCGCTGGCCTGCGGCCTGGCCAGACCTTTCGCGCGCGAAAGGTGGAGAGGTCGAAAAGTCACGTTTCCGCCCTGGACGGGCGAAAACGTGGTACTTTTAACGACCGTTTTAGCTACCGTGAAACCCGGTAGCGAAACAATCCTTAAAATTCACCCGGAACCCGGTAGAAATAGCCCGCGCCGGGGAAACATCTACCGAAAGGCCCGAATGCTGATGCCCCATTCAACCCCCGACGCGAATAGAGCCGTTTTGAGCGGTTTTCCTGAGAAGTTGAGGCCTACCCTCCAACTCATCGAAAAAAACCCGTCTGGCGAGGTCGCCGTCGCCCTCGTCCAGTACGTCGCTTCCTTCGTTCACCCGGACATGGTGTGCAACCTGGCGATGATGGAAAGCCTGCCCGTGCCGGCGAAACAGGCCGCGCTCGAATTCTTCGAGCACTGCCTGTCGGTCGGCCTGACCATCGAGCAGCAAGGCGACCTGCTGCGCTTCATCCAGCCGTACATCGTGGCCACCCTGGGCGGCCAACGGCCGCACTGACCAGGCTTCACCCGGTCGATGCGCCGTGAACCCGATCCGCTGTCTTCGCGCTCGCCTGCCGGCTCGCGCTGAAGACCCTGAAACCACATCCGGGCTCTTGGTCGGCTTCGCCTCCAATTCGCCCAGGTGCTCGCGCTGCGCCGCTTCGCGCCGCACGCACTTCGCCGCACTGCTGGCCAGCGCCGCGATCTGAACGAGAAAGGCAAACCCATGAACACAGACGCCCCTCAATCCTTCGTGGCGAACCACTCGAATGCCATGCTCGCCTTCGGCATCGTGCTGGTCGGATTCCTTGCCGGACTGATTCTCGGCCGCGCAGTCGCGCGCCTCATCAAATCGCCCGCTGTCGGCGGCTTCGCCAGCCGACTCTGCATCATCATCGGCACGCTGGCTTCGCTTCCGCTCGCCTACCACTTCGCCATCAAGGCGGGCTGACTGCGTGCCCGCATACTTTGCCTACCTGCGCGTCTCGCGTGACTCCCAGGACGTGGCGAATCAGCGCCTGTGGCTGCTCGATTACGCCAACGCCAAGGGCTACACGCCCTTGACGATGGTGGAGGAAACCGCCAGCCGCAGCATTCCCTGGCGCGAGCGCCTGATCGGGAAGCTGCTGCTAGAGCGCACCCAGCCGGGCGACTTCATCCTTACGTCTGAATTCACCCGGCTGGGTGGATCACCTGGCCAGGTTTTCTCCATTCTTGAGAGTGCCGCCGCACGCGGCGTCACCCTCATCATTACGAAAACGCAGACCGTGATGGACGGCAGCTTGAATGCGCAGATTCAAGCCGCCGCCTTCTCGATGGCTTCCATGATCGAGGTGGAATTCACTCGTGCTCGCACTCGTGAAGGCCTGGAGCGCGCTCGCCTCGCTGGCCGCATCGGCGGCCGGCGCAAAGGCAGCACCGGCCGCCTCAAACTCGACCCGCAGCGTGAACGTGTCGGCGAGCTGTACCAGCTCGGCCTCTCCATTCCAAAGCTGGCCCGTCACTTCGACGTGACGGAGAAAACCATGCGCAAGTTCCTTGCGCGCCACTTCCCCAAGAACGGCTCTGCGAGCTGACGGCTGCGCCGTCACCACGCCCGCCGTTCTTCCCCTTGTCGCTTCGCCTGCGGCTCGCTCCGATGCCGTGAAGTTGGCGGAAGGCTGCGCCTCCCGCCAACCCTCCGGCACCGTCCAAGTGGCCGATTTCTCCCGGCCTGCCGATACGTCCGCTACCCGCGCTTTTCGCATGACCTGGGTTCACCGAGTCTTCGCAACCCTGGGCGTGCCCCCTGCGGGGTCGGGCTGTCGTGAATCGAGCCCCGCTGCGCGTGTCTCGACCCTGCGGGCTTCCATCCCTCACGCCTCCGCGCCCTGGCGGGCGCTGCGCGCTCCGCTTGCCGGCCTGGCTCGACTTTCGCGCGCGAAAGCCAAACCAGGCGCAGGGCAGGGCGGCCACGGAAACCGGCTCTGCCGCTTTCCGCGCCCACCACGGCCCTGGGCGATCTTGCTGGCGTCTGCGGTGGCAGACTGGCCGCTCGCCAAAAGACAAGGCCGCCCGTTCCGCCGCACTGTCGTGCGGCTTCACTGACGGCCCATCTCACGCAACTCGCCGCCTGTCGGCCCTCTGCGGCTGTTGCAATTCTGGCCCGCTGATCCTACAGCGTGCCCCACTCACGTTCGTGAGTGTCTGACTTGATCCGGTGAAGGATGCTTTCGCACCCTTCACCGGATGCTGCGTAAAACGCGCAGTCCAACCCATACGGGTTGGTCAACCAGATGTCGGCACCATCGAGATTGACGGCCCAGCCGTCAATCTCTGCTCGACCATCACTACGCAGCTTTTCCAGCAGCTTCGTGTTCGTCCAGTTTTCCACTTCTGCCATGACTCCCTCCACCTGGGCGAATCTGGCCGCTGCGCGACCAGACCGGGCTGCTCCGGGTTCGCGCCTTCGCGCTCATCCCCGCTTCGCGGGGACTGCTGCGCAGCCCTGCACATCCCTTTCGCTTGCGCCGTCCCGGCGCTGGGCCGTCTCTCCCTCAACCACCGCGTTTCCCACAAGCTCCACAGGCCCTCGCGCTTGATCCGGTTTCCCACAAGAAGTCTCTTGTGGAAAACTGGGCGCGACCCCCTCCCTTTGGGATATTTTGGGTATCCCCGGTCGGGGGCAAAGGGGCCTGTGGATTTGTGGAAAACGCTCACTGGCCACTCGCCGCCGGTTCGCCCTGGCCGTCCGTTTTCTGACTTGTCGCCCCAGCCTCCGGCTGCGGCGATGAATCGACCAGCAACGCCGCCTTGATCGCCGGCATTGCCAGCTTCCACTGCTCCGCTGGAACTGCGTCCAGCTTCTCAGCGCGGATCAGCTCAAGCACGGCTTTCGTGTTCCGCTCCTGCTCCTTCCGCTTCTGCTCTCGCTGTCGTTCCTCCAGCTTCCGCAGCTTGTCGCGCTGGGCTGCAATTTCTTCTCCCAGCGTCCGCGCCTTGCGTCCGCCCTTTGGTGCCGATTTCGCATCACTCACGTTCTTCTCCTTCTCGGTTCGGTTTCGTCAATCCTGCTCAACCCCTCGGGGCTTCCTGCGCCCCTGGGTTGGCCCCATTTTACCAAATGGGCTCGGATGGCCGCTACCTGCGTCTAGTCAGATGACGCCACCAGTCTTGAGGGTTCGCGGGGGAGCCCCGCACCCCCTCAAGACTGGTCACACACCACGCAACTATCGTTGCACGGCCAAAAAACCCGCTATGGCGGCCTTTTTGGCTGTTAAACACCTAAACCAATAGCGTTAAACACCTAACTGTCTTACAATGGCTAAACCATTGCCAGGACAAGAGAAAATGCCGAAAAAGCCAGCGAACGGAGAAGACGGCTCAAAGTTCATCGGGCTACGCCTCGATAGGGATACTGCGGCCTATTACAGCAAGCGTGCGAAAGAGCGAGGAACCACACTTTCCGAATTTTTGCGCACCATGATCGTTCAGGGCATGATCGCCGAAACGGCCCTCGACGTGGAGCAGCGCATGAGGGTCATGCTCGCCGAAATGCAGATTCAGACAGGCGGCGGTGGATCGGCCAAGCTGCCTGAAAATGCGCTTATGTCGATCTACACGTCAGAGCAGCTACTGACGAAGATTGTGGAGGCGCGCAACCCGCAAGACCTCTACGACGCACAGGACAGAGCGAAGGCAAAGATCAAGCGCGAGAAAGGTGAAGCAAATGGCTAAACGGGCAGAGAAGGGCACGATGGGGAGCTTCTCCAGAGGTGCCGAGTTGTGGATGCACCAAGCACGCTTGTTCGGCGTGGCGGTGCTGACAGTCGTGGTGATTTCCTTCCTGATCGGTCTGGTGACTGGTGGCGTCTACTTCTACAAGGCGGCCACGCCGGTAGAGCGGTACGCACTGGAACGAAACTGGATCGGACAGGCGCGCGATGCGCTGGGCATGAACTTGGCAAAGATGGAGCTGTACGTCAACGGCAGCAAGTCGATGCTTGACGTGAAAGAGGTGATCGCGCTCACCGAGGACGATGCCACCGAAGCGCGGCGGAAGATGAGGAACGGCACGCTGATCGGTGGATTGGTAGGCATCGGATGTTTGCTCCTGCTGAGCATGTTCTGGTGGCACTACGGGCGTGGCAAGATGACCGATGAACGCCTGCGCGGTGCATCGCTGGTGAACGGCGAAGACCTCAAAACGCTGGTGAACGCCCGCGAGGATGCAAGCCCGTATGTGATCGCCGATGTGCCGATGCGCGCCAAGTCTGAGAACCTGCATACGCTGATTGCCGGCGCGCAGGGCACGGGTAAGTCTCAGCAGTTTTTCGCGCTCATGAAGCAGGTACGTGCGCGCGGGAAGCGGGCGATTGTCTATGACCCGTCGGGCGAGTTCACCCAGGCGTTTTTCCGTCCAGGCAAGGACATCCTCATGAACCCACTGGATGCCCGCAGTCCGAACTGGAACATCTGGAACGAGATCGAGAAGGACTACCACTTTGACAATATGGCCAACGGCCTGATTCCTGATCCGGCCGAGGCTGACCCGTTTTGGGCGAAGGCGGGCCGGATGGTGTTGAAGGACGTTTACAAAGTTCTCGGGCGTGAAGGCCGACGAACGAACCGCGACCTCTACAACTCAATCGCCAAGAGCAACCTCGAAGCGATGCACGCGCTTTTGGCTGGTGAAGCGGGTGCGAGCTACGTTGACCCGGTGACGGAACGAACCGGGATGTCGCTCAAGATGACAGTGCAGAACCAGCTTGAGGCATTCCGGTTTTTGCATGACGAGGGTGAGCCGTTCTCGATCCGAAAGTGGATCAAAGAGGAATCTGACTCGTGGATGTTCATCACGGCGCGCGAGGAATTGCGCGAGGCACTGGCACCTGTGCTGTCCCTGTGGGTGGACACTGTTATCAAGGCGGTGCTGTCTCTCGATCCTGTCCACCGCGAACGGCTTTGGCTGTTTGTGGACGAGCTACCGACACTCCAAAAGCTCGACATCTTGAAGCTGGCCCTGACCAATACCCGGAAGTACGGGCTGTGCTGTGTGCTGGGTGTGCAGGACTTCTCCCAGGTCTATGAAATCTACGGCCACGACCTGGCCAAGACCATCATTTCCGGTTGCCAGACTAAGCTGCTGCTGCGCGTGACGGACGGCGCGGCGGCCAAGCTCATGTCGGAGTTGATGGGGCAGGCCGAGGTGGACGAGAAGGACGAAACGCTCAGCTATGGCATCAGCTCGTCGCGCGATGGCGTGAGCGTTTTTGCGAAGCGCAACCTGCGGGAAATCGTGCTGACTTCCGAAATTCTGACCTTGCCAGATATGCACGGCTATCTGGTGATTCCCGGCGATTACCCGATTGCCCGCGTGGCCTATGAGTACACGCCGACGCCGAAGATCGCCGAAGGCTTCGTGGAGCGTGGCGGCCTGGGAATCAGCTTCCAGCCCAATACACCGGCCGCACCGGATATGCTGGATGACGATGATGATGCGCCGGCTGCGCCTGCGGCCGGGGCGGTCAAGAAGACCGAAGGCGACCGCGTAGTGATCGACGCGGATACCGGAGAAGTGGTCGGCACACGCGAAGAACTTTCGCGCGCGAAACCGCGCAGCGAGGACGAATCTGACCTCGAAGCGCTCGCCGAGGCGCTGGCCGGGAAGGAGGACATTTCCAAGGATCGCACCTACACCTTCAAGGTGCCGCCCAAGGGCTTCCCGTCGCGGATGTTCCACGATGCGGGGATGGAGATTCCGGGCTTTATCCACGTCCCGGCTGGCAAGACGCTGATGCAATCCATCGAGGCGTTGACGATGAAGAAGCCGGCGAAGGCGGCGGCCGCTGCCGCCAAGCCAGCGCCGAAAAAGTCCGATCCCTACGCTGACATTTGACGAGGTGGACGCCATGAACAAGCAAAGACGAGTGATCCTAGCTGGCCTGGCGGCGTTGCCCATTTCGCGGTTGGCGAGCGCTCAAGAGGTGTCCCTGTTGCCCGCCGAGCAGGCGTTTCTGATCGGCGCGCGGCAGGAAGGGCCTGGTCGGATCGCGCTGGATTTCAGGATTGCGCCGGGCTACATCCTCTACAGGGATCGCTTCGCTTTCGCGTCTGACGCGCCGCTGGTCAAACTGGTGAATCCGCGCTTCCCTGCGCCGGCAGAGAAGTTCGACAAGGTGCTGGAAAAGCAGGTCGCCTACTACGAGGGGAGGCTGACGGTTGGGCTGGACGTGATCGGCCAGCCGCAGCCGTTCCGCCTGAAGGTTCAGGTGCAGGGCTGCGCCGTGGAGGCCGGGGTGTGCTATCCACCGTACACCAAAGAGTTCCAGGTTCCGGCGCTCAGCAAGAAGGGGGGGTGACGATGATTAGCATGAACAACGTGGGCAGCGCTGGCCAGGCGCTGCACTACTTCAGCAAGGACAACTACTACACCCAGGACGAAGGGCTGGAGAAGTCGGAGTGGTTCGGCCAGGGTGCGGCCGCGCTGGGGCTTTCCGGGCAGATCGAGCGCCAGGACTTCTTTGAAATCCTGAATGGCAAGGTCGATGGCCAGGAGCTGGGCAAGTTCGTGGTGAACGAGGAAACCGGCGAGCGCGAGCGGGAGCACCGGCCCGGCACAGACATGACTTTCAGCGCACCCAAGAGCGTTTCGCTGCTGGCCGAGGTCGCCGGCAACCGGGAGGTGCGGGAAGCCCATGAGGCCGCGGTCAAGAAGGCGCTGACCTACATCGAGTCCGAGCTGGCCTACACACGGCAGATGAAGGACGGCGAGCTAGAGTCAGTGAAGACCGGTAACCTGGTGGTGGCCATGTTCCGGCACAACACGTCACGCGAGCTTGACCCGCAGACCCACACCCACGCCGTCATCATGAACGCCACCAAGCGCGAGGACGGCGAATGGCGCAGCCTGACCAACGACGAGATTTGGAAGGCGCAGCGGGTGGTCGGGGCCATCTACACCGGCGAGCTGGCCAGCAAGCTCCAGGAGCTGGGCTACGAACTGCGCCGTACCGACGAGAAGGGCAACTTCGAGGTGGTCGGCGTCACGCGCGAGCAGATCGAGCACTACAGCCAGCGGCGGGCGGACATTGAGGCCTCGCTGAAGTCGCGGGGCGTGGACATGGACAGCGCCACTGCCCAGGACAAGGAAGACGCCACGCTGATGACCCGCGCCAAGAAGGTGGACGTGGATCACGACGCGCTGATTGCCGACTGGAAGGGCAGGGCGCAGACCATCGGGCTCAATCTGGCCGAAATCCAGGCCAAGGCCGAGGCCGCGCGCGAGCAGGGTGGGATCATGCGCGAGGACAAGCTGACCGGCCGTCAGGCGATGGAGTTCGCGGCCGCGCACCTGATCGAGCGCGAAGCGGTGGTGTCCAAGGAAGACCTGATGAAGACGGCGCTGGAACACGGCGTGGGCCGGGTGTCGCCCACGGATGTGCAAAAGGCCTTCGACAAGCTGGAGGCCGAGGGCCACCTGGTCAAGCTCCCGGACGGCAACTACACGACCGCCAAGATGCTGGGCAGCGAGCGATGGGCGCTCGACCAGGTGCAGGCGCAGAAGGGCGTCATGCCGGCGATCATGGCCGCCGAGCACGTCTCGGATCGGCTGGGCAAGGCCGAGGACAAGCAGGGCTTCAAGTACACCGATGGGCAAAAGGAAGCCATCACCACGGTGCTAACCACGGAAGACCGCTACGTGGCCGTGCAGGGCCTGGCCGGTACTGGCAAGACCACGATGCTGCGCTCGCTCAAGGAAATGGCCCAGGAGCAGGGCTACACCGTGCGCGGCATGGCCCCGACCGGCGCGGCCAGCAAGGTGCTGGCCAGGGAAACAGGCATCGCCACTGATACCGTCTCGATGTTCCAGATCAAGGAGCGGCAGCTTCAGAAGGACATCGAGTTTGCCAAGCAGTTCGCCCCGGACTTCCAGCGCAAGCCGGAAATGTGGATCGTGGACGAAAGCTCGTTCCTGTCGCAGCGCCAGAAAGCCCAGCTCGATCATATGGCGGCCAAGGCAGGGGCCAAGGTGGTCTACCTGGGCGACACGCTGCAACTGCAAGGCGTGGAGGCCGGCAAGCCGTTCGAGCTGGCACAGAAGCAGGGCGGCATCGAGACGGCCTACATGACCGAAATCAGCCGCCAGAAGACGCCCGACCTGAAGGCGGCGGTGGACATCATCACCGGCCGGGATCAGCTCACCGATGGCGGCAGGCTCACGGCCGTGGAGTTGAAGAACAACGCGCGGGCCTTCGAGCACATGGACAAGACTGGCATGGTGAAGGAGGTCACGAACGGCGGGCTGATCGACGCGGCCGTGAAGGATGTACTGGCCATGAGCGCAGCAGAGCGCGAGCGCACCATCGTCATCACCGCGTACAACAAGGATCGGCACGAAATCAATGCCGGCGTGCGTGACGGCCTGAAGCAGACGGGCGAGGTGTCGCGCATCGAGCAGAACAAGGAAATCTTCATCAGCAAGGGCTGGACGCGCGCCGTCACCAAGGAAGCGCAGTATTACAACGCCGGGGACGTGGTGCGCTTCGGCCGAGACTACAAGCAGATCGACGCCGCCAAGGGCGAGTACGCCAGGGTGGTGTCAACCGACGCGACGCGCGGGGTTGTGTTGCTCCAGAAGGAAAACGGCCAGACCATCGCCTGGGAGCCCAAGAAGAACAACAACGTGGAGGTCTACGACGCCGAGCGCCGCGACATCGCCAAGGGCGACATCATCCGCATGACGCGCAACGAAGGCGAGTTCAAGAACGGCGAAGTGGCGCGCGTGGCGGCCATCGACGGCGACAAGGTGAAGCTGGAGCTGAAGCAGGGCGAGGCGATCAGCTACCACGATGTTGACCTGGCCAAGAGCAAGCATTGGGACTACGCCTATGCCAGCACCGTCCACGCTTCCCAGGGTGCGACCCAGCACCGGGCGATGTTCGTGATCCGCGCGCCCGAGGACGAGAACGAGAAGAAGCAGGCCCGGCAACTGGAAGCGATGGCCAAGGTGTTTGGCAACCGCAGCTTCTACGTGGGATCGACGCGCGCGAGCCACGAGCTGAGCATCTACACGAACGACAAGGCGGTGGCGGCCAAGGCCGTCAGTGCCCAGCAGGACAAGACCAGTGCGGTGGAGACGCTGCACCGGGCTGAGCAGGCGCGTGACAAGACTGTGGGCGTGGATAGGTGAAGTCGGTAGGATGACACTTTCGCGCGCGAAAGTGGCGTGCCATTGCCTTTTCCTGGAAACCTAACCTACTTATCGAAGAACAAGTGTGAGCAGAAAAGACCTATGACCATGAAGACCGACGAAGCCCAAGCGGGCAAGCCGAAGCGTACCCCCGCCAAGCAGAAGCCGCAAGAAAAACGCTCCCTGAGCGTCCGACTCGTCGAGCCGCTGCACGCAAGAGTGATTGCGCATTGCGAGAGCATCGGTATGCCAGCGAGTAGCTACATCATATCCCTGATCGAAGCAGACCTTCGCAAGCAGGGCAAGTAACGGGTAGCTGGTGACACCCCGCGTAAAGGGGTGCAAGGGGAGGCTTTTTCGTCACAAACGCCAAGGTCGCCAGGTGGCGTGGTAAATGTCTACATGCTAGAATAAAAAAGTGCCTGTCGATGGCAATCGCATTGCCTGCGACAAGAGGTCTTCCATATTGTGACGCCCAGACCACCCGGAGACTGGATTGAATACCGAATTGCAAGCCCCTGTAACAGTCCTGCTCGCGGATGACCACCCCATCGTGCGAGCGGGCTTCGCCACATCCCTTCCCTCGTTCGGCATCAAGGTGCTCGGAGAGGTCGGATGCGCAGCGGACGTGATCGAGCGCTTCAATGAGCTGAAGCCAGAAGTGCTGGTGCTCGACATTCGTTTCGGAGAGGCCTTAACAGGCCTCGATGTTGCCGCCGAGTTGCTGAAGAAAGTCCCGGCCGCAAAAGTCGTCTTTCTGAGCCAGTTTAGTCAGGATTCGATCATCAAACGCTGCTACCAGATCGGCGGCAAGGCTTTTCTCACCAAGGATTGCCAACTCGACGACCTGGCCACTGCGATCAAGCAAGCCAAGGCCGGACAACTCTATTACGTCCCTAAGTTTGCGGAGCGCTTGGCTACGCTGTCAGTGCTGGGCGATCAATCGCCGGAGACGGTCTTGCAAGAGCGAGAAATGCAGATTTTCAAGCTCATGGCCCAAGGGCTGACCATCGTTGAAATTGCCGAGGCGCTTAATTTGTCGGTGAAGACGATCAGCAATACCAGCCAGAACATCAAGGAAAAACTGGACATTCATCGCCCGGCCGAAATTACGCGGCTGGCAATCCGGCATGGTTTGATCGAGGCGTAGGCGGACAAATGCACAAGGCCGAGAATACGTCACTCGATAAGGACGCTATCCGAAAGAGGTGGCCAAATGGTTTTTGGGGATGGCTGCGCTACTTCACGGATCATGTCATCTACAGATACAAGCGCCCCGTTGATTGGGGTGCGGCTATGGCTATCGAAGAAGGCTTCTTGCATGGAACCATCGTCTGCGAGGACGGTGGGTTCGCGGTTATCCATGATGATGAATATGACGTTTTTAAAGCGCTTGGCAAAGGGCGCGATCTGAGTCAATTGCGCGAAGATCTGAATCTTTCCGACCCTGAACTGAATAAGCATGTCCGTACTCTGCTGGATAAATTGGGTGCCCATGACATCCAGGAGTTGAAGGGCATTGCAACACGCCATGTAATGAGATGCCGAACATAACTATGTCATTTCGACAGAAAACCATCTTTCTATCCAAGTACAAGGCAGGCGTTCTACTTGGCACAATCTGGACGGCCACCATTGCGGTGGCCGTGTTGCTTCTGTATTTGGGTACGGATGCCGTCAATCATGCGCAGGTGCGTCTGAAAGACCAAGCAGAAGCCTATGCGCACCTCATTGCCGCGCACGACCGGTTTGGCTTTACGCTGGCTGATGTGATCCTCAAGGATTTGCAGGACTACGTCACGACTGATGACCTGAATGGTCCATTGACGCCGCAGCGCAAGCAGCAACTATTCACCTACCTTTCTCAGCATAGAACTAGGTTGCCTGGCATTGCCTCCTTTACGCTGATAGGTGCTGACGGGATTCGCCGAGTCGGCGTGGTTGGGCAGGATGGCACTAACCTGTCTGATCGTGGCTACTTCATTGAACTGCGCAATGGCAAGGACTTCTATATAAGCGGCGTTCAAGATGGCAGGGCAAGCGGCAAGCCTGGCATTCATGTCGCGCGCCGCTTCAATAGGCCAGACGGCAGTTTTGCGGGTGTTGTCGTCATGAATCTCGCGGCGCAAGACGTGTTCTTCTCGTTCTATAAGTCGATCAACTTCGGGCCGAACACGACGACAAGTTTGCGCGACGCAGAACGCATCCTACTCCGCTTTCCTGCGGACATCCGAAATCCAGAGATTGCTACTCGCAGGCTTCGTGGTGACGCAATAGGTCAAGTCATACAGGCGGGCCAGGATCAAGGTTTCGTCATAGGGATTGATCCAATGGATGGCTTGGAAAAGCTCACCGCCTTTGAGCGACTGGAGGGGTCGCTTATGTACGCGACAGTCTCCCTCCCGACCGAGGCCGCTATGAGCGGGCCAAAAATCGTGGCGTTTGCTTCTTACATTGCGGCGCTCGCCTTATTGTTCGGGGCCTACGGCGTCACATCCGCTATTCAGAAGGCGGGGAAACTGGCGAGAGCGCGTGACGAGGCGGTTAAAGCTGCGCAAGAAAGGCAGCGTTTGATTCGCAGGCTCAATACTGTTGTTGAAGACGAGCGAAAGGCCATTTCAATCGAGATTCACGATGTCCTCAACGCGATCTTGATTGGCATCAGGCTGGACTCGCAGGCCATTCTGAGCAGCATGACCCAGGCGCAGCACACTCCGCTAATGGACGAGGTTGTCGAGCGAGCCAAATCCATCGCTGCGCACGCTAACGACCTCTACGCTGCCTGTCGTGCAATCGTGACCCGGCTACGGCCGGAAGTGTTGGACGTGCTTGGCTTGGACGAGGCCATCGAGGAAATGGTAAAGACCTACAACGCTACGCACCCAGCCTGCACCTTCACCTTCCACTTCGACGGCAGCACGGCCGGAGTAGACCCCAACATCGGTATCGCGGCCTACCGGATCGTGCAGGAGGCATTGAGCAACGTTGTGAAGCATGCGAACGCGCATCACGCCGATGTTTCCCTCAAGGTGCTGGACGACGAGCTGCGCCTAGCCATCGAAGATGACGGGCGTGGATTCTCCGAGCAACAAGACGCAGCAGCGGGCTTCGGCCTCGTCGGCATGCGGGAACGGGCTGATGCCTTCGGCGGCAGTCTGGAGATCCACTCGGCCCGGAACGATGGGGGCAGCCGCATCGTTGCTCGCATCCCTCTCAAGCCACAGCAGACGGGCGTGACCAACTAAGGCCGTCAGCTTTCGCGCGCGAAAGCTCAGCGCGCCATCAACCCTCCAGGGCTGGATCACCGATGTGGTGATCCAGCCCTTTTCATTTTGCACAGCCCGGCAGCGCGGCCATGACCAAGCGGAAAACGACACTTTTCGACCACCGAGTAAAGGGGGTGTGACAGGCACTCAGAATTGCTATAAACTAGCAATGTCAAATGCAAGCGTATAGACTAACAGATTCCAACACGCTGAACCAAAGACATGCTAGTTATCAAACTTTTCCGTTGCCTGATTGGGGTAGTTTCCCTGACTCCTCTGATGGCCAGCGCTTCCTGCTGGGAGGAGGCGGGCGCGAGCTATGGAATCGAGCCGGCGTTGCTGAAGGCAATCGCTTGGAAGGAGTCGCGCGGCCACCCCAACGCCATCGGCCCGGTCGATCCTAAGACGGGGCATCGCGCCTATGGGCTGATGCAAATCTATTCCGTGCACCTGCCGCTGCTGGCCAAGTACGGCATCACCAAAGAGCAGCTTTTCGACGCCTGCACGAGCCAGAAGGTAGGCGCTTGGGTTCTCGCCGACTGCATCCAGCGGTTCGGAAGCACATGGAAGGCGGTCGGCTGCTACTACACCGGCCCGGCCTCCAACAACACCGCCGCTCAAGCCTGGTACGTCCGCGACGTGCAGGCCTTCTACGCGGGCTACAAGCGCCAAGAGCAAGAGCAGGGCGCGCAACCTCAGAACGTCGCACTGAAAGGGGACTGACCAATGGCCAGACGCGCCAAACAACACCTATCGCTCGCGGCCTTGCTGGCTCTGAGCCTCAATGCCTTCGCGGATGACGCCACCAAGCTGCCGCCGCCGCCAACGAACGCCTCCCTAGGTACGCCTAACCCCGTCTCGCACGTGTCGGGCGTCGTTCAGTTCGGGATGCCTGGCGACCACAAGTACGTCTTCTGCAACACCAACGAGTGCCCCGACAGGAGCCTCAAGCACATGGCCGAGCCACCGCCGCCGCCGCCGCTGGTGATGCCCGCTCCCGTGGTGGAGCCGCCTGTGATCGAGGAACGCGAGGAAGCCCCGCCGCCGAAGCCCAAGGTCAAGCACCACAAGAAACACAAGCCGGCGAAGAAGCCGGTGAAGCGACTCGATTGCCCCGCCACCAAGTGACGGCGCTCAACAAATTGCGCGTCCCCGCCTTCACGCGCAGTCCCGCAGATGCGGGTTGGAAAGAAGGCACTTACCGGTAATGGAGATTGACTGAAATGAATCAAATGCACCTCGCTTCCATGAAGGTCGAAGCCCAGCAATGGGTCAAGGCTCTCATGTTCGTGGGCCTGATCTTGGCCCTGATGATGTTGGCTACGCACGCCTACGCCAGTGACGGCGCGGAGTTCCAGGCGGCCAGCGACAAGTTCGAGTCCTGGGTGAAGGGCAACCTGGGCAAGCTGGCTGCCTTCATCGCCCTGGCTGTCGGTGCCGTGGTCGCGGCTGTCAAGAAAGACTGGTCGTGGTTTTTCGGCGCGGTCGTCCTGTCCATCGGCATGGGCATCCTGATCGGGATCGTCAACGCCAGCTTCACGGCAACGATCTAAGGAGGGCGGGCAGCCATGTCACAAGACCTCTCTCACTACATCCCGCGCAGGCTAGACGACAAGGGCAAGTTTCTCTTTTGGGAGCTGGATGTTGCAGCGGTGGCCCTGCTCGGGATGCTCGTGGGTGTGGCCACTGAGTACCGAGTCCTCGGGCTCATTGCAGGGATTGCGATGGCCTATGGCTACAACAAGCTCAAGGCCGGTCAGCACCCCGGCATGGCTGCCCATCTGCTCTATTGGTTCACGGGTATGCCTGAACCCAAGGAGCTGCCCAAGTCCCACATCCGAGAACTGAATGGGTAAATGCCTATGTCACCAGATAACGCAATCAACGAACGGGACTCACTCAAGGGGCAGGTGCGATTTCTCCGCAGCGTCGTGATCGGCCTGATCGGCCTGAACGTCGCACTCCTTGGGCTTGAGGCCTACACCCTCATGACGGCCAAAGAAATCGTCGTGCCGCCTGAAGTTCGGCGGCCCTACGAAATCGGCTCGAACTACGCCAACTCCGACTACCTGTTGGACATGGCGGGATACGTGCTCGACAAGGTGAAGACGGTCACGCCGGAGACGGTTGACTACAACAACAAGGTCATTTTGAAGATGGCCCACCCGGATGGGTACGGCGCACTCAAGACCATGCTCGACGCCGCCGCGCTGCGGGTCAAGCAAGACCGTGTGACCACGGTTTGGATTCCGAGGAACGAGAAGGTCAACGAGCGAGCAATGACGGTGGAAGTGTCGGGTCAGCTCAAGACCTTCATCACCGACAAGCTGACCTCCCAGCTCGACAAGGCCTATCTCGTTCAATTTTCCGTAACCACTTCGGGGCGTCTCTATGTACTCAAAGTCGAAGAAGTCGTTAAGCGCGATTCCGCTGCTAAGCCTGCTGCTGCTCAGCCTTGATGCCTCCGCAACCCAGGTTGTAGACGGCTGCTACGCAACGCATCAGCAGGTCAACATTTCTGCCCGCGAGCAGAACCGCCTGGCCATCGACGGCCGGCGCATCGGCACGGTGGTGCCCTCTCAGAAGGGCGTCATCAGCTACGTCAAGGACGAACAAGCCGGGGCGCTGTACTTCACGCTGGCCAGCGACACGCCCAACTCGGGCACCGTGACGCTGTTCGTCAGTGACGAACAGAACCCGGCCGCGACCTGCAAGCTGATCCTGGTTCCCCGTCCCATTGCGGGCGAGGAAATCATCATCAAGCCGCCTGCCGAGAGCCGCACCTCCGCAGCAGGGCGTAAGGGCGGCGACGGCCGCGCGCTGGCCTACCAACGCCACGCGAAGGACATGATCCTTCAGATGGCGGACGAAGAAAGCCGCGACCTCGAACCCATCCCCGTCAACCAAGAAATCCCGCTCTGGAAAGAGGCGCGACTGGTGATGCTTTCCAAGTACCTGGACGGCGACCTGGTTGGCGAGAAGTACCGCCTCACCAACGTGTCCGACACGGACATGCTGCTGATGGAGCAGGAGCTGTACCGCAAGGGCGTGGTGGCCGTGGTGATCGAGAACCACACGCTGCCGTCGAAGGGACAGACGCTGATCTTCATCGTGCGCGGGAGGAAGGACAATGAGTGACCCGAACGCACAAGTGAAGAAGCGTCAGCTCATGCTGATCGGCGGCACCGTCACGGTGATCCTGCTGCTTGGCGCGGGCGGCATGTTCTTCTTCGACAACGGCCCCGCCGTCCGCACCGAGAAGCCCAAGACCGTGGCCATCACGGCACCGGGCACGGTGGACGACAAGGATGCCTGGCGGGCTCAGGAAGCGGCCAAGGCGCAAGCCAACGCTGACAAGCTGAACGACCTGACCCAAGCGCTGAAGAAGCAGCAGGAAGACCAGCAGAAGCTCAAGGACGAGCTGGAGAAGGCCCGAAAGGACGCGGCCAACCCACCGAGCGGCAACAAGTCGGCTGACGCCGCCACCCTCAACCAGAAGCTGCCTACTGGCTCCGTGCTGCCGCCTCCGACCGCCAAGACCGGCATGAGCGCTGCAACGCCGCTGAATTCGCCGCTGGGCCAGCCGCTGGCAGAGGCACCGAAGCGCGAGCTGGAGCTGATCCAGTTCAACAACTCCAGCGCGGGCGGCAAAGACGGCTCCACTGGCGGCACCAAGAGCGAGCTGCTGGGTTTTCCAGTCGCAGACGCTGCCAAGAAGTACGGCCAGTCGGGCAAGGAGAACGTCAAGAACAGCATCGAGTTCATCCCCGCTGGCAGCTTCGTGCGCGTGGCCATGTTGAACGGCGCGGACGCCCCGACTGGAGGCCAGGCGCAGAGCAACCCGCTGCCCATCGCGCTACATGTCCTGGACACCGCCAACCTGGCCAACAAGTACAAGCTCGACATCCGCGACTGCCGTTTCGTGGCCGCTGCCTGGGGCGACCTGAGCAGCGAGCGGATGATGGGTCGCACCGACACCCTGACCTGCATCATCGGCGGCGAAACCGTCGAAATGCAGGTGAAGGGCCAGATCATCGGTGAAGACGGCAAGGCCGGCGTGCGCGGCCGCCTGGTGACGAAGCAGGGGCAGGTGCTGGCCAACGCGCTGCTGGCCGGTATCGCCAGCGGTATCGGCAAGGCCTTCCAGCAATCGGCCACCACCACGAGCACGAGCGCCCTGGGCGCAACTTCCACGATCCAACCGGGCGATGTCGGCCGGGCCGCCATCGGTTCCGGTGTGGGCAACGCCGGCACGGCACTGGAGCAGTACTACCTGAAGGCTGCGGACAAGCTGTTTCCGGTCATCGAGACAGACGGCGGCCGCACTGTGGAAGTGCTCATTACCAAGGGTGCGGTCTACAACGGCCGCGCAGCCAACATCGGCAACAACTATCGCGGCCTGTTGAAGCGCAACGGGTCTAACTCAAGGGGCTACGACGATGAAGATTAAGAACCTCCTGGCTGTGGCCGCCTTGGCTGCACTCTCCAACCTGGCCAGCGCTGCCGGCGACGACGCGGCGACCCAAGCGGCCACTGGCGTGGCGCAAGGTGTGGGCGCTGGTGCGGCCCAAGCCGCGACGAAAGACGTTGCCCTGCAAGCAGTGGCAGCGAAGTTCCGGGCCATGTACCCCAACACGACTTTCACGGACATCCGCGCCTCCGGCATTGATGGCCTGTACGAGCTGGTGATGGGCCAGAACGTGGCCTACACCGACGCCAGCGGCCGCTATTTCGTCTTCGGCCACCTGTTCGACATGAAAGAACAGGTTGACCTCACCGCCCAGCGTCAGCAGGAGCAGCAAGCTGCGCGCCGCGTGGAGTATCCGAAGGGCCTGCTGGGCAACGCCATCAAGACGGTCAAGGGCGACGGAAGCCGCCAGCTCGCGGTGTTCGCCGACCCCAACTGCGGCTACTGCAAGAAGCTGGAGCAGGAGCTGACGAAGGTGGACAACGTGACCATCTACACCTTCCTGTATCCCGTGCTGGGCGAGGACAGCAAGACGCTGGCCATCGCTACCTGGTGCGCGGCCGACCGCTCGAAGGCCTGGAGCGACTGGATGCTGAACCAGAAGCGCCCGGCGCTGGTTTCGTGCGTCACGCCGATCAATGACAACACCGTCCTCGGCTCCCGCCTGGGTGTCACCGGCACGCCCACGCTGATCGCCGCTGACGGTCGCATCCTGCCCGGCGCGGCACCGGCCGACAAGATCAACGAATGGCTGGGAGGTGCGAAATGAAACGCACAGCACTTGGCCTTTGTATGGTCGCTCTCGTCGTTCTTAGCGGCTGCGCAACAAACCGCGCGTCGCAGTGTGACTGCTGCAAAGTCAGCCAGCAACCCTACTCGACCTATCCGGGGGCATCCCAATGAAAGCACTGACCCTTACTGCGGCCGCTGCCATTGCCGCGAGCCTGGCCGGTTGCGGCAGCATGTCCGGCTACGACGCCAACACCCAATTCGCCTGCAAGGCCCCTCCGGGCGTGCTGTGCGAATCCATGTCAGGCATCTACGCAAACGCCGAACAGAAAAACCTGCCGGGCCAGCGCGTCAACATGGCCAAGGCTGAGCAAGCCGCCGAAGTTTCGCGCGCGAAAGATGCCTCGACCGAGAGCGTGCTGAGCAAGCCGATCTACAGCGGCACGCCGATCCGCAGCGCGCCGCGCGTGCTGCGCGTGTGGTTCGCGCCCTGGGAAGACAGCGACGGCGATCTGCATGACCAGGATTACGTCTACATGCAGGTCGATACCGGCCGCTGGCTGATCGAGCACAACCGCCGCCGCGTCATGGATGCCTACCGTCCCGTGCGTGCGCCGTCCGTGAAGACCACTGCGCCCAATGCCCAGGTGCAAGGCACGTCGAACGTGCAAACCGGCGCAGCGCAGGGCCAAGAGGCCATCGGCGTGGTGCAAGGCCGTCCCGGCGAGCAAGACGCTGCCGGCCTGCTGGGTGGCATCCAGATGCCCGGTCAACTCGGCCAGCCTGGCGGCCAGCCGCCTAGTGACCTGCCGCCGCAGTGATTCCAGGCACAACCGGCCAACCTCAGAAGGTGCATTGAATGGAACAGACATTCCTCGAAAAACTCAAGTCCAAGGCCGCTCAGGTGTGGGATGAGCAGATCCTTGGCAATACCTCGGACGTGGGCAGCGAACCCGCGCCGGTTGTCGTCTCGAATGACCTGGTGAACGGGGATGTTGACCACACCGTTCACACCGTCGCGGCCGGCACCCACGGCCTGCACAACCTGGTGCAGTACGACCAGTACGACGAAAAGACAGGCCTGTTCTACAACGACACGTCAATCTCGTTCTGCTTCGAGGTGATCCCTCAGACCGGCGCAGACGAAGACATGGCGAACCGCCTCAATACGCTGTTCACGCCGATCCCACCGGGCTACGGCGTGCAGTGGACGCTGTTCGGTTCACCCGTGCTCGATGAGCAATTCCAGGCCTATCTCGACCAGCGGCACATCGCCGTGGACAAGGGCGCGACCACGCCCTTCTTCCTGGAACTGGCTCAGCGACGGATCGACCACATCAAGAAGAAGGTCGGGCGACCCATGTTTGTCAACGACAACTTCATGGTGAAGAACCTGCGCCTGATCTTCTCCGTCACCAAGGCCGGCAAGCCGAGCGACACGCGCCTGGTGAGCGACATGGTGGAGCTGAAGGAGACGCTGCGCGCCTCGCTGCGCACCGCAGGCCTGCCGAGCTTTGCATTCGACGCCGAGGGCCTGATCCGCTTCCTGTGGCCGATCTTCAATCCCGACACGATGTTCAGCCCGGAGCCCCAGCCGGCGCTGCGCTACGACAAGGGGCGCTCGATCCGCGACCAGATCACCAAGTTCGGCCAGCACGCGCGCGTCAAATCCAGCGACATCCTGATCGGCATCCCGCCCGAGACGGCCGACGAGGAAGACACGCGCATCGCCGTGCGTGGCTTCGGCGTGCTCCAGTACCCGCAGAAGAAAGAGCTGTGGGAGATGGCCAACATCATCGGCAGCTTCTTCGATGACGGCCTCCAGTACCCGTGCCCCTTCATCATTTCGGGCGGCATCTACACGCTCGATCCGCAGATCGTGGAAGGCAAGGCGCAGCTCAAGTCGGCCCGCTCCAAGCAAAACGCGAAGTCGAAGATGGCCGAGTTCCAGCCCGAGCTGGAATCGCAAAAGCAGGATTGGGACGTGGTGATGCACCAGCTCAACCTGGGCGGCACCATGTGCGAGCTGTATCACACGCTGCTGCTGTTCGCGCCCAAGGCCTCGATGAACAAGTGCGCCCAGGTGGCCGTGAACATCTGGCGCAGCGAGCGCTTTTTCCTGGCGCCGCTGCAATCGCTGCATGTGATCGCGCTCTACGCCTCGCTGCCCATGACGCTCACGGAGAACGTGCGCAACGACATGCTGCGGCTGCGCGTGATGGGCACCAAGACCAGCGTGAACGCCACCGACCTGTCTCCCATCATCGGCGAGTGGAAGGGCGCAGGCGACCCGGTGATGATGTTCTTCGGCCGCCGTGGTACGCCCACCTTCGTGGACTTCTACTCGAACCAGCAGGGCAACTACAACGTGTTCGTGGCCGGCGTCTCGGGCTCCGGCAAGTCGGTGGCCATGAACGAGGTGGTGTCGGCCTACCGGGGCATCGGTGCCCGCGTGTGGGTGATCGACGTGGGCCGCAGCTACCAGAACCTGATCCGTCTCCAGAAGGGCACCTTCCTGGAGTTCACGCCGGAAACCAAGATGTGCATCAACCCGTTCTCATGGGTTGGTGAAGACGACGAGCTGGACTTCAAGGCTGAAATGCGCCTGCTGAAGCCCATGATCGGCCGCATGGCGTCGCCCAATGCGTCGCTCAACGAATACCAGTATTCGCTGCTGACCGAGGCCATCACGGGCGTCTGGAACGACTACGGCCAGGAGACGAACCCGACCCTGATCCAGAAGTACCTGCTGGAGAAGATCAAGAACGAATCGGGCGGCATCGAGCGCGTGGCCTTCGAGCTGGGCAAGCAGCTTCAGCCCTTCACCGAAGGCGGGGTGTACGGCAACTACTTCAACGGTCGCGCCAACATTTCGCTCGACGCCGACATGGTTGGCCTGGAGTTGGAAGAACTGAAGAACGCTCCCGAGCTGCGCCGCGTGGTGCTGTTCGTGCTGACCTCCCGGATCGCTCACGATATGTACCTGAGCCGGGATCGCAAGAAGCTGTGTCTGGTCGATGAGGCTTGGCAGCTCCTGGGGGCCGACAAAGAGACAGCCGAGTTCATCGAGGAGGGCTACCGCCGCGCACGGAAGTACAACGGCATCTTCTGCGTGGGTACTCAGGGTATCGAGGACGCCTATAAGAACGACGCTTCGCAGGCCGCCTACAACAACGCGGACTGGAAGATTCTGCTGCGTCAAGACCGCAAGAACCTCGAAACACTGATCGAGAAGGGCCTCTACAACTGCTCGCCGGCACAGAAGCGGATGCTGCTGTCGCTGCGCACCGAGAAGGGCCGCTTCTCCGAAATGATGATCTCGTCGCCTAACGGCGATTCCGTGGTGCGGCACATCCCCGACCCGTTCTCGCTGCTGATGGCCTCGACCAATGCGGCTGATTACAACGAGTGCGAGGCGCTTCTGAAGCAGGGTTACTCCACGATGGAAGCCATGCAAATCATGCTGGGTCGCCGGGGCGAAGACCGCCGCGTGCGCGACCGTCGCAAGAACCCCCACACCTACCGGATTTAAGACATGGAACAGAACACTCAACCCGTGGCGGCCGAAGCGCCCGCCGTCGCAGCTCCAGTGGCAACGCCAGCAGCCGCTCCCGCCGACGCGCCCCAACCCGCGCCGAGCTATTTCATGACCGTGCTCACCACCGCCCTGGTGTCTACCGTCTTCACCCTGCTGGCCCTGGCCCCGGTGGCGTACTCGATCTACAAGCACACGCCTCCCCAGGTGGCCACGGTCGATCTGCAAAAGCTGGTGGAGGAAGACCAGAAGCGTCTGCTCGATCTGATCGGCGTGGGCAGCTCGCCTGACAAGGGAGCGCTGGCCGACAAGATGACCGCCGAATTCGCCAAGAAGCTGTCGGTCGTGGTGGACGAAGTGGGCAAGGAATGCCACTGCGTCCTCGTCAACAAGGCCGCGCTGCTGGCCGGCACGGCCACGGACTACACGGACATCGTGCGGGAAAGGATCAAGAAATGAAGATCAAGCGCCTGTACCTGGGGCTCTGCGGAGCCGTTGGCCTGGCCGGCGTGGGCCTGTGGGTTTCGACGGCTTGGTTCACCTACTCGGTGGCCCTGACCCATAGCCTGCCTGGCCACGTCTACGCGATCAAGCGCGATGCGCCCGTGCAGAAGGGCGACCTGGTGGCCTTCCGCTGGCACGGCGGTGCGACCTACCCGGCCGGCACCACGTTCATCAAGGTGGTAATGGGAGGCCCCGGCGACGTGGTTAAACGGGCCGGCAACGAGTTTTGGGTGAATGGCCAATACATCGGGGTGGCCAAGCCCAAATCGAAGGCTGGCGTGCCCCTTACGCCCGCCGAGCCGGGCGTGATCCCGGAAGGGCAGATGTTCGTCGCCACGCCCAGCCCGGACAGCCTGGACTCGCGCTACGCGCTCTCGGGCAACGTGAAGAACTACGAGGTGATCGGGAAAGCCTATGCGATTTTCTAAGCTGATCGCGGTACTGATGGCCGGGGCCACGCTCACGGCTGCGCACGCGGAGTCCATTGGAACCATCGGCCAGACGTACCCGATTGGCGAGGAATCCGCGCTCACGATGATTATGAACAAGCTGCGCCAGAAGGAGCGCAGCGGCGAGCTGAAGGCGCTCCAGCAGCAAGCCATCAAGCGGTCGCTCAACAGCGTCAAGAACATGCCTCCGGTGGATGGCCTTCAGGCTGTCACCGAGAAGGCACAGCGCCTGATCGACCCGACCGTGTACTACCCCAATGCGGTGAAGACCGACGAGGGCCGCATCGTGGTGCCGGCTGGGGCCAAGATCAACCCGCTGCTCGTCACCGGCCTGAGCAAGCGCCTGGTGTTCTTCGACGGCCGCGACCCTGACCAAGCCGAGGCCGTGCGCCGCATGGTCAAGAAGGAAGGCCCGAAGGTGAAGCCGATCCTGGTGGCCGGCTCATGGCTCGATCTGACGAAGGCCTGGAAGACCCAGGTGTATTTCGATCAGAAGGGCGTCCTCTCTCAACGCTTCGGCATCCACGCCGTGCCCACCGTCATCAGCCAACAGGGCGCTTCGCTGCTGCTGCAAGAAGTCCCCGCGAAGGAGCTGCAATGAAACGCTGGATCGTGACCCTCATGATGGTGCTGAGCGCCGCTTTCGCGCGCGAAAGTGTGGCTGGCCAATGTGTCGGCGCTTTCGCCAACCCCATCACCGACATCTGCTGGTCTTGCCTGTTCCCCGTGACCATCGGCGGCCTGCCAATCCTCACGATGGATCAGGAAGACACCGACAACCCGAGCGACTTCCTGTGCTCGTGCGGCCTGCGGCCCGTTCTCGGCGTCACCGTGGGCTTTTGGGAGCCCGCCCGCCGCGTGGACGTGACTCGCTCACCGTACTGCTTCGTCTCGCTGGGCGGTATCAGCCTTGACCCCGGCATCCGTGCGCCCGAAGGCGAGGTGCGCTTGCAGCAGGACAACACGCGGCAATCAAGCTACCAGGTGCATTGGTATGTCGATCCGATGCTGTACTGGCTCGAAATCATCCTCGACAACCCTTGCCTCGAAACCGGCAGCTTCGACGTGGCCTACATCACCGAAGTCGATCCCACCTGGAACGACGACGAGCTGACCATGCTGCTGAACCCCGAGACGTACCTGTTCGGCAACCCCATCGCGCAGGCCGCTTGCGCGGGTGACTGCGTGCTGGCCTCGACCGGCTTTGGCAGCGATGCGCTTTTCTGGTGTGCCGGCTGCAACGGCTCGATTTACCCCTTCAACGGCCACGTCCAGGCGCACGTCAGCCATGTGCAGGCCAGCTCGCTCCTGGTGCAGCGAATGACCGCCAAGATGCACCGCGAAATGCTGACCTGGGGCACGGCTGGCAGCGAAGGCCTGTGCGGCGTCTACCCGCAGCCCGTGATGAAGAAGGATCAGTACAAGTACACGATGCTGTACCCGGTGCCGCAGACGGCCAAGATCAACGGCAAGTGCTGCCAGCCCTACGGCCGCACCACTGCCGTGTGGGGTGCGGGTCGCCAGTATCCGTACAAAGGCGAGGACTTCAGCTACGAAATCTTCCGCAAGAAAAACTGCTGCCTGGGCTATGGACTTTGAGGGGGCACCGATGAAGACCCGCATTCTCGCTGCCACCGTACTGGCATCCCTGCTGTCCCACGCTTGGGCTGACGTGACGACGCCAACCGCGTCCCAGCTCGAACAGGAACAGCGCCGCATCGAGGCCGAACGCAAAGCGATGTTCGACCCGAACAATCCGGCGACCAAGGCCAAGGCCCCGGCGCTGCCATCCAGTGCCGCCGTGCAGGGCGAAATGAAGCGCATCGAGGCCGAACGCAAGGCCATGTTCGATCCGAACAACCCGGCCACGAAGAACGCCAAGAACGTCTTTCCCAACGTGCCCACGCCGGAAGTCTCCAACGTGGACATCCAGGCGCTGGCCAAGCGCTACGAGCAGCGCGCAGACGCTCGCCGCACCGATGACCTGATGGTGTTCGTGAGCTTCACCATGCCGCCTGAATCGCTCAAGCGCATCGTGGCGCAGGTGAGCCGACTCGGGGGCACCGTGGTGCTCAACGGGTTCAAGGACAACTCGTGGAAGGCAACCGCCTTCGCCATCAAAGACCTGGGCGAGAAGCGCGGGAACGTGGTGGTCAATCCCAACGCCTTCGCCAAATACAAGGTCAAGTCCGTGCCCGTCACGGTGCTGACCAAGCCCGAGGCCATTGACCAGCTCGACAGCGAAGGCTGCGCGCTGCCGGACACCTACGCCGCCGTCGCCGGGGATGTGAGCCTCGACTACGCGCTGGATGAAATCGCGCAGCACGACCGCCGTTTCACCGAGCTGGCTCAACGCTACGCACGTCAACTGAGGGGCCGTTGATGAAGAACCTGACCACCGCAATCGCATTGGGCGGCCTGGCCGCCATGTCCACCCTGGCTTTTGCCGATCCGCCGATCCAGACGCCGGCAGACGCCTTCCAGGCTGGCAAGACCTTCGGGCAGAGTGGCAAGGACTCTGCGGCAGGAAAGGTGAATACCAACACGGGGAGCCAGAACCTCCCCAACTTCACGACCAACGCGCCGCAGTCGGCGAGCTTCGCCAACGGTCACGGCAACCTCGGCGCGGCAGGCAACTCGAAGCTCGCTGCCTGCCAAAACAGCGTGTCGCCTAATGCGATGGCGCAGCAGGAATGCGATGCCGTCAACTTCCTAGCCAAGAACCCGAGCATCCGGCCGAAGTTCATCATCGACAAGAAGAACGACCCGCTGCTGACAGGATCGGCGAACACCATCAAGAACCCCGGTTCGACGCCGGGCTCCAGCAATCAGCAGTGCCATGTGGAGACAGTGACGACGCCGGCTACGTACAAGACCGAGAGCTGCGAGCAGTCCGTGGTGACGCAGAGCTTCACTTGTCAGAAGACGCTGATTCCGCAGTGTGCCTATACGGGAAGCCCAATTTCATCGAGTTCTACATCTCAGACCGGCATATTTCCCTCGTTGTCCATAACACCCACCGGAACGGCCGGTCTTTACAACTACATCGTCAGCCTTCCCAACTGTACCGGGGGTGCGGAGGGTTCGGCGCAAATTAACTTCAACCTGGATACCGTTGGGCAGGGTGGCTACATAACCATCAACCTGTCTAACCTTGATGACGCGGCGGCCATTGGTGTGAATGGTTATGCAGTGTTCGCCGGATACCCGAACGCGGGGCCTTATTACAGCGGCAGCTACTTCCCTCAAACAACCAAGGCATTCCAGGTTGGATATTCATGGACTGAGCAAGTGGGTACTACTTGCACGGCCTACGATTGGGACGGCAACTGCACGGCCAGCCAGCCGAACTACCAGCAGTTCTATGCGAACACCAAGCTGCTGGATTTCTGCCCTGGCGGCTATTCGCCTACCTCACAAAGCCAATTCAGTTATTGCGATCCTGATAGCGGGTCTTGTTCCCCACCGGCGAACTACACGCCCTACAACGTGATGGGCTTCTTCTGCAATGCAGAAGGCAAATTCCTGATGAATCGGCACGAGGGTAGTGGCACCTGGGGAGGAAGCGTCTCATCCCAGATGCCTCTCCAAACAGGCACCAACACCATTCAAGTCTATTGGGGCACCGGCTATTGGGGTGGCGCTTGCGGCAACGTGACCGTGACCGGGCAAATCTACAACGTGGCTCCGACCTGCAACACGCCGTGGAATGACGGCTGCGCGGCAGCTCGCGGCGCAACGCAGTAAGGAGACAACATGAAGCGCATCCTTTTCGCCATCACCTGCCTCCTGACCGCCAACGCCTGGGCCGACATCACCTACGGCCCCAAGAGCTGCGTGCAGACCCAAGCAGACGTGTGCCTTGACGCCACGCCCTGCAAGCAGATCAACGGCATCCTGGCCTGCATCAACGGCCAGCCGCTGCCGCAAGGGGCCGTGCGCGTGAATGCCGACTGCTGGCAGTACCAAGCCAGCTTCACCTGCGAAGACAGTAGCTCCATCGACACCTGCCAGCCGCTGCGCGACAAGGGCTGCGGCCAGATCGGCAACACCTGCCTGTCCACCGACGCCACCGGCAAGTGCGTCAATGCGAGCTTCACCTTCAGTTGCCCGGATAAGCCCGCCACCTCGACTCAGAAGACCGTGTGCGACACGTCTTTCTGCAACAACGATGGCAGCGGGTGCTACGACACCTCGTCGCCCCAGGACAAGGACTTTGGCCAGGCGGCCGCGATGGTCGAAGTCACGCGCCAAGCCGGCATCTATGGCGTTGATCCCAACAAGGTGGAAATCTTCAAGGGCTACCTCGAAGAATGCTCGATCAAGGTGCTGGGCGGTACGGAACTCAAGAGCTGCTGCAAATCGGCTGGCGGCGGCGGGGCCTACACCAACCATGCGCTACTTTCGGCGGGCATGAGCGGCGGTGCAGCCGTGGTCGGCCAGGTCGGCAAGGACGGCATCAGAGCGGGCTCGCAGTACGTCTATGACGCCCTCTACGGCAATACCGACATTTCGCTGATCGACAAGGGGCTGACTTCGATGAACGACTGGGCCGGTGGCCTGGGCAGCAGTAGCACCTTCGGGGCCTATGGCTTCCAGTTCAGTTTCTCGATGGCCGATGGCTTCCAGTTCGTCGGCTTCGACCCTTACAGCTTCGCAATCTCTATCGCCATCCAAATGGTGATGGAGTGGCTGAGCTGTGACCCGAACGAGCAGACCCTGATGATGAAGAAAGGCCAGAACCTGTGCGTGTATGTGGGCAGCTATTGCTCCCACAAGATTCCGATCATCAACGTCTGCACGGAGATCAAGCAACAGCAATGCTGCTTCAACTCCATCCTGGCCAAGATCGTCAATCGACAGGGCAGGGCGCAGCTTGGCCTTCCGGCCAACCAGTGTGGCGGTTTCAACCAAGCCCAGCTTCAGGCGCTCAACTTTGCTGCGATGGACTTCAGCGAGTTCATCGCTTCGCTCAACGTCGATAGCGTCAACAACGCCTCTCTGAACAGCCAGATCAATTCGACTGTGCAGAACAAGGTCAAAAGTTACTACGGGCAATGACATGAAGAAGACCACCTACTTTGCCGCTGTCCTGCTGCTTGCAACTTTCGCGCGCGAAAGTCTCGCGGACGGCATCTACAACAACGCGCACGACCTGATGGTGGAGGCGATCCGCACCGGTAGCGCGTCCGGCGTCATGACCGGCGACATCGCCAAGAAGTTCAGCGACCAGTTTCGCAGCAACGGCTCGCTGCTGGTCAGCGCCACGGTGGAGAAGCGCTACAAGCAAAAGGGCTGCGCGCGCCTGTCAGTGAACTACACGAAGAAGCAGGTGCAGTCCACGCACGGCATGACGGACGCGCTGCTGAAGACGCAGATCAATTACTGCCTCGACGGCCGCGCGCCTGACTCGCTGGAGGAAGCCCAATGAAGCGCTTCCTACTGACGCTTTCCGTCGCGCTGGCCTGCACGGCGGCCTGGGCCGATAGCCCACTCGACTACCCCTCGATCTGGAGGTGCGACACGAGCAAGCCGAATTGGTACTGCGACGAGGACGCACAGCAGCCGCAGCGTCAGGTGGCCCCGCCGGCGCCGCAGGCCTCCGCGCCGCGTCCGCTCTCTCTGAGGGAAATCAAGACGGCCGAGCAGATGCGCCAAGAGCTGAAGCGCCGCGAGGACGTGGCCGTGATGAACCCCACCGACGCCAACCTGAAGAACTACCTGGAGCTGTGGCAGCTCACGCAGGAAAAGGGGGCGGTCTTCGCCGACAACTGGCGGCGGGTGGTCTGGCAGAACCCCGAGCTGGACTACTCGCTCAAGCGTCCGACCAACAACACGGCGATCAAGACCTACGACGCGCAGCGCGAGGTCAACGAGGAACAGCACTTGAAGACGCTGGCCAAGGAGCACGGCTTGATCTTCTTCTTCCGGTCTGACTGCCCGTACTGCCACGCGATGGCCCCGGTGCTGCGCAGCATGTCCGAGAAGTACGGCATCGAGGTGCTGGCCGTGTCGGTGGACGGCGCGGGCCTGCTGCCGGAGTACCCGCAGTTCACCGATGGCCGCAGCCAAGCGCAGGCCTGGGGTGTTGAGCGGGTGCCGGCCCTGTTCATCGGCTCCAAGACCACGGGCGACCACGCACCCATCGGCTTCGGCCAGATGGCGCTCACCGAAATTATCAACCGCATCTTTGTCCTGACTGGCACCCAGCCTGGCCAGAACTTCTAAGGAGAACCGACATGCTGCTCAAACGCCTCTCTGTTTTCGCCTTGGCCGTCGCTGTCGCTACCAATTCGTCCGCCATGTCAATGCAACAGCTTTTCGACTCGGTGAACGCCCAGGGCAACGTCACCAACCCGGCCATCCTGCAAGGCCAGACGATGAACCTCTACACCGGGGGCAGTCTGTTCATGCGGATGCCGCACAAGACCTACAACCTGGCCACCGTCACGCCGCCGAGCTGGAATGCCGGCTGCGGCGGCATTGACCTGTTCATGGGCGGCTTCTCGTTCATCAACAAAGAGCAGTTCGTGGCCATGCTGCGCAACATCGGCTCGAATGCGCTGGGCTACGGATTCAAGCTGGCCATCCAGAACCTGTGCCCGACCTGCGACAACGTGATGCAGGCGCTCCAGGCGACGGCCCAGCAGATCAACCGCCAAAACATCGACTCCTGCGAAACCGCCAAGGGCATCGTGAATGCCTCGGTGCCGGATTCGTGGACGCGCGGCAAGCAGGACGCGGCCAAGAACTTCGGCGTGAACACCAACCTGTTCAGCGACATCTCGGATGCCTGGTCAAACGTGATGAACAACGAGCCGAAGGCCAACGACACGATGAATCAGGTGGCGAGCAGCAACCCGGTAGCCAAGGACGCCATGCCCACCGGTAACGTGGTGTGGAAGGCGCTGAAGAAGCTCAATGGCATCGACGACGAATACCGGATGGTCATCATGTCGATGGTCGGAACAGCAATTTTCCCTACCAACAACAATGCCGGCACCCCGCCGACGCCGATCATCCTGCCCGCACTGGATATTTCGCTTGAGCAGCTTGTCGGCAAGCAAGACGCATCGCCAAACCTCGACTTCCCTATCTGGCGCTGCGACGACACCACCGACTGCCTGAACCCCTACCAAGGGAACATCGGCGACAACGGCAACGTGCTGAGCTTCCGTGCGATGGTGCGGACAAAGCTGTGGGCCATCGCCGACAAGATCGCTGCCCGTCAGCCCCACGACAACCTGAATGACGTTCTGAACTTCATCAACGTCACCGATCTGCCTGTCTACAAGATGGTGGCGGTCGGCACGGCATCGAATAACACCGGGCTGGCCGACGCCATGATTAACCGCTACCAAGACCTGATCGCGGCCAAGTACGCAGAGGTCTACATCCGTAGCGCCGTGAGCGACTTGGTGGCCGCGCTGGTGAAGTACCAAACGGTGGCGGCAAGTGGCGTCATGTCCGACCAGATCAAGGTCATTCTGGAGGCTGCTGAGAAGGTCAAGACTCAGGCCCGTCAGCAGATGTCCACCGCCTACACGCAGACCATGAGCACCTTCAACATGGTGCAAGAAGTCCAGTTCATGGAGCGTTCCCTGAGCGCCAACCTGTCGCCGACTCTGCGCAGCTCGCTCACCTTTGGCCGCAGCCTGCGATAAGGAGCCACGCCCATGATGGACGTAACTATCTCAACGTACTGGAACGTCGAAACGCTCTACTACGTCTTCAACGCGGTCGCCGCGATGATGGCTGGCGCAGGCTTCGCCGGGCTGCTGAAGATGGTCTTCATCTTCGCCATCGGCATCGGCATGTTCGCCTACCTCGGCGGCAAGCAGCTCGAAATGGCGACCTGGTTCTTCCAGGCGCTGATCTTTGTCACGCTGCTGAACATGCCGATCGCGCGCGTGACGCTGACCGACAAGACCAACCTCCAGCCGCCTCGTGTGGTAGCCAACGTGCCCTTTGCGATGGCTGTGATCGGGCAAACGGTCAACATGACCTTCGGCTTCATTACACAGCAGTACGAAACGGCTTTCGGCGTGCCCGACACGTTGGGCCTTGAGCAAGGCGATGTGGGCTTTGGCCACCGCATCCTCAAGCAAGTCAACAACGCGGAAATCCAAGACCCCGGCCTGCGCGCTGACCTCTTGCAGTTCATAAAGGAATGCACCCTGTATGACATCAAGGATGGCCAAGTTAGCGGCGCGCAAATCACTGGCGGCACCGATGTCTGGAACACCATCCTGACGCAGACTAGTCCGGCGCGCTTCGTCACCTACAACACGATCAGCGCGAACCCGACCACCGACACCTGCCAAAACACGGGCGTGATCCTGAAGACCAGGATTGATGCTGCCGTGCAGGCAGCTCAGACCTTCTACGGGAAGCAGGCATTCCCGCTGGCCCAATCGGACGCACTCGCCCAGAGCATGTATCTGAATGCCGTTTCCACGTCCTACGACTGGCTGCTGCAAAGCTCGCAGAGTGCATCCGACGCCCTCAAGCAAGGCATGTTCAACAACATGTGGCGGCAGGCTGGCACCAGCCTTCCCTCCATGCTCAACGACCCGGCACAGGTCGCGGAAGTGACCGCGCTTGCGGCCGAGGGCCAGGCTGCGGCGCAAGCGAATACCTCGAACTCGGTGATGAGTCTGCTGGGCCAAGAAGTCATCCCCCACATGCGCAACTGGATCGAGGCGATTCTGTACGCCATGTTCCCGGTGATCGTCATCCTGATGGTCGTGATGACTTCAGACGGGGCCAAGAAGGTGCTGGGGGGCTACATGATGTCGCTCGCCTGGATCGGCATGTGGCCGGTTCTGTTCGCGGTCATCAACCATCTGTCGCTGATGTACCTGAAGCACAAGGCGAACGCGCTTGGGCTTGCTCCTGGCGTGCCCTTCCAGCTTTCGGACGCTTTCAGCGCGACGATTGTCGATGAGCAGGCGGTGATCGGTTACATGGTTGTCCTGGTGCCGTTCATGGCCGGCGCGATCATCAAGATGGGGCAGGGTGGTTTCATGTCCCTTGCCGACAAGGCCATCACTGGCTTCACGTCTGCCGGTGCGGCTGCGGGCTCTGCTTGGGCGGCCGGCAATGTGAGCATGGGCCAGGCCGGTATCGACACCCACTCGGTCAACACCACGTCCATGCACAAGATGGACTACAACCTCGGGCTCGAAGGTGGCGGTGCCGCTATCGGCACGTCCAGCGGCGGCGTGGCACGCTTGGCCAGCAACGGATCGGCGGCACTGGAGGCGATGCACAACCGGCTGATGACCTCGATTTCCACCGACAACCGGCTGGACAGTCAGCGCACGCAGGAAGCGCACGAGACGGACATCGCAGGGAAGGGCACCGCCGTTTCCAATCGCCACAGCGATGCCAGCTCGTACACGGATGTGGTCGGTCATGACAATACGCGCGGCCGCAACCAAGGGCATAGCACGGAGAACGCCGTTTCTGTGCAAGGTAGCCACGGTGGATCGACGGACAAGGGCCAAGGCCTGCATAGCGGGACGCGGACGGCCTCCCACTTCAACACCACGGCTGGGGCAAGCGACAACCTAGCAATGGGCCTTGGTGTCGGTGGCGGGAACACTGGCGCAGTCGGCGGTGGAGGCTCTGCCTTGCCTGGCGGTGGTGGCGGTGCCGGCGTCGATCCGAAGGAAGAAAAGCGCATCGCCGACTCCATGAAGAACGCGGGCGCATCCCAGGCCGAAATCGACAAGGCTTTGGGCAACTACCGTAACGCCCGTGGTGGAGCTGCGCCTGGAAAGGGCGGTGGCATGGCTATCGGCGCTCGCCTTGGGTTCGACTCGGCCAAGAACTACTCGGCAGCTCACTCACGCGACAAGAGTACCGATCAAGCTCATACAACAGACGAATCGACCCGGCTCACTACCAGCTTCCAGGAATCGGGTTCCCGCACTGTTCACAACCAGCAGGGCGAACAGTCCGCGCAGACCAACCGCCACGGCCGCGAGGCAGCACGCAGCAACGTGGACGAACACTCCAGGGTCAACGACGCCGTGGAGCGCAACGAGAACGGCGTGGGCAATCGGGCCAGCCGAGGCGAGAGCAATTCCTTCTCGGTGCATCACGACCTCATGGCCGACCCGGAATTCATGTCCCAGGTCGCGGCGCGGAATGGCATGAGCGCCATGCGCTTCTACAGCCAGGAGACGCCCACGATCATGAGGCAGGTGCAGGACTTCGCCGCAGAGAAGGGCATGGTGGCCAAGGCTTCAACGCTCAACGGCCAGACCTTCGATGGCGGCCACATGCCGACGACGAAATCCGAGCTGCACAACCTGGCTCAGCACGAGCAGGGTGATATCAAGGACGACATCGACAGCAAGCACAAGAAGAAGGTACGCCAGACCGGCTTTACCGGTGCCGGCGCGCTCGATGTTCACACCGGCCTGCCTGCTGTCGGCAGCGATGCTCGTGGTGCGGTGGAGGGCAACCTGAACCCGGACAACAAGACCAGCATCCCGGCTCGCGCTGGAGCCTTCGATGAGAACGTCAACGCCTGGGCCAGCCCGGATAAGAAGGTCGGCGAAGGGCGTGCCAACCCGATGGGTGTGGTCGAGGACATGGAAGGCCGCGACATCAAGGACACCGCCAAGAAGACGTGGGACAAGCTCACGGGTGGAGACGGCACGGCCGATGGCGAAAAGCTCAACGACAACAAGAAACGCGAGGACAGCGTTGGCTTCTAGTGAACGCGGTGGTTGCCCTGGTAGTAGCCATAGCCCTGTGACCCCCAGCGGTATCCGGTCACAGGGTCATCGTCAAACGGAGCTGAGCCGATGCTGAAACCACTGAAGCCATCGCTAAGCCACCAGGCGAGCCAGTACGGCACCCAAACGACAAGACCGCCAACCAGCATCGCCAGGAAGCTAGAGGCGGTCTTGTCCGACAACAACCAAGCAGCTACGACCGGCACAAGGCCGAGCAGCTTGCGGGGACGAGAGATCATGTTTTCACCTTTGTTCCTCGATCACGACCGTAACCGTGTTCGGGCCTTCTTTGACGTAAGCGACAACGCGCCAACCCTTTTCGTAAATCTCCTTGACGGTGACTTTGCCCAGGTGCTCGCAGTTCAAGGCCTGCGGGGTGCCATAGCAAAGGCCGCCTTTCACCGGGGCCTGATTCGGCGCGGCTTGAGCATTGGAGAGGCTGCAAATTGCCGTCATAAAGACGGCAGCGGCGTATTTCTTCAGCATGTCGTATCTCCTGGGTTCAGGCCTGCGCGGTGCGCAAACCTCGTGAATCTAAATGCCCGCCGCTCTCCATCAAAGTGCGCGCGGACAGTGGCACAAGACCATCGACAACGCAAGGTGCGGGAGCGCACGAGTTGCCGTCACTTTGACGGCAGTTACAAGGATACAACGGCTGAGGCCGTTTTTGGAACTACAGCACCCGCCCGCAGCCTTCGGCTGACCGGATTGGCAACCCCTAAAACCCTACCGTTTCGGAGCGAAACATGAAGAAAACCTTGGCCGCAGCACTGTTCCTGGCCAGCTTGGCAGGTTGTGCAACAAAGCAACAACAGCCCGATCCCCGCATTGGCACCGACCTGACCCCGTACCGCTCGATCCCCAACTACATCGAGTGTGGCGATTGCCGGATGCCTCAGAAATGACGGACGCGATCCAGTGGGCAGGATGCGCCCTGGGAGTCCTTGGCTCGTTCCTGCTGGCAACCAACAGCCGCTTTTCAGGGTACGGGTTCTTGGCCTTCCTGGGCTCTAACGCCATGTGGATCGCCTACGGCGTCATGGCCGCAGAGCCGGCTTTGATCGTCATGCAGGCGGCTTTCACGCTGACCAGCCTGTTAGGCATTTATCGCTGGCTGCTGCCATCAGCCCGCAAGGGCGCGGTGACTTTCGCGCGCGAAAGATTGGAGGACGCATGACACGGCAAGAAATGGAGAGGCAGGCCGTTGGCCTGATCCTTAAACAAATTTTCGACAGCCAGCAGTTGTCCACGCCGATTTACTGCGCTGAAGTGACAAGCGAGGAAGTGGCTTCCGAATTGGCTCACATCCTCCCCCTTCTCTACATCTGGAACGAGGCATGGCCAGCCGGCACATTCACTCTATCAGTGAACGGCGCTCTGCTTGGTTATCTGATGGAGGCGCTAGTTCCCCGAGAGGATGAGTCATTTAAGTTCATCTTCGAGTCAGTAACTGCGGCCTTATCCACCGCCGTCCGGGATAGCGTAATTGAGGTGTGCGAGAAGGCGGGAATGCCACCAAGCCTGTTGTTCGCAGATGGCGGTGGTGCATGAGGAAGCGCTACCACTCCATCACCGACATCGTGGCGACGGTCTACTGCGAGCAGAAGGCCGTCTATGACCGTGAGCGCGGGGATGCGCGGCCGCTCGATGTTCGCATCAAGGCGGCCACGGGCACCTTCGAGCATCTGCGCTTTCAGGTCGAGGGGCAGACCTCGCAGATCGTGGACAAGCGCTGCTTCATCGCTTCCCAGGTCTACGGCGGGGAGGCTTGGCAAACCAACACGCTGCGCGCATGGCGCGACCGGGTACTGATGCCCCGTGCGACCGGCCGTGTGGCCGTTCGCCTGTACTACGCCGTGTCGCCTGGCATCGCCCGCGTGCTGGAGCGCTGGCCGAGAGCCGCTGGCTTGGTACGTCGCGCACTTGACCGCCTCGTGGTGTTCGTGGAGGGCCGGTGATGCACACCTTGATCGGCCTCATGTTCTTCGGCATGGCCATCGCGGTGGCTGTGTGGATGCTCATCGTCTGGCGTGGCTTCACCCAGGTCTGGCTCCCTGAAGAACTCAAGGCCGCCCGAGTCGCCCTGGTCGAGAAGAACCTGTGGATCGACGCACCGTTTCCCGTGGTCGGCCGCCCTGATCGCGTCTACCGCCTGCCCACCGGGCAACACGTCCCGGTCGAGAACAAGAACCGCGACCTTGACCGCGTGTTTGACACCGACATCGCGCAGCTCTCACTGCAAGCCTGGCTGCTGCGTCACAAGGGCTTCGAGACGGCAGCGCATGGGTACGTGGCCATCAACAATCGCCGCACGCGGCAGCGCACCGCACATCGGGTCGAGCTGCTGGACGACTCCGCGTGCGTGCGAATTATCAACCGCTATCTGGACGTGACGGAAGGGCGCGCTCAGCCCCGGAAAAGTCGCGGCAAGAAATGCAATTCGTGCGGCCACGCCGCCACCTGTTCAGGATGACAACCATGCTGCGCGTACTACTTGTTTTGCTGCCGATGGTGGCCTTTGTATTGACTCAAAGCTGGTGGTTCATCGCCCTGTTTTTGGTTCTCTTGGTCTGGATGGTTGGCTCTGCTGTGCGGCGGCCTACGGACAAGATGGTCGGTTACGCAATCTCGATAGCGCAAGAAAACGGTGTGCCGCCGCCAAACCTGCGTAGCTTCAGAGAAGTGCGCAAGTTTCTAAACAAGCATGGCCACTACAGGCTTCCGTTTTGACTATGGATGGATGATTGAATGAAAAGCAAGAACACAGTAGCTCGCCTCGTTACAGCCTTTGCAATAGGGGTCGCACTCACGTCGTCTCCCGTCACTTCCTTTGCCGGCGACCAGCCCATCCTGGACTGGTTCAGCGGCAAATTTGGCAACGGCAGCAAGAACGACAGCAAGCGACAGCACAGCACGCAAGGGCAGGGTGGCGCGGCCACGGTGCCGGAGCAGGTCTATATGGGCACGGTGCCCCCAGCGGACGGGCGTGCGTGGGTGCAGATGGCGACCGCACCTGACGGTGGCGCGCTTGACTTGGTGCTCAACGTCATCGACTCGGCCAAGACCTCGATCCGCATTGCGGCCTACTCGTTCACCAGCAAGCCCATCGCCGAGGCGCTTTTGCGCAAGCAGAAGGCGGGCGTGTCAGTGATGGTGGTGATGGACAAGTCGCAGCTCACGGAGCGCTACACGTCCGCCACTTTCCTGGCCAACGTGGGCGTCCCGGTTCGCATCAATTCCCGGTACGCGATTCAGCACTCGAAGGTGTTGGTGGTGGATGGCGACACCGTGGAAACGGGCAGCTTCAACTACACGGATTCTGCCGCGAGGCGCAACAGCGAGAACGTCTTGGTGATCTGGCATCACCCGACGCTGGCCAAGGAGTACGCGACCTACTGGCAGCGGCTTTGGGAGGAAGGTGAGCCTTATCGGGCGCGGTATTAAGTGCCGTCATATTGACGGCAAAGTGACGGCAATATAGACTGCTGCATATACCCACTCACCAGCAGATAACCATGACCGATTTGCGCCCTGCCAAGTTGTTCAAGAACGGCTCCAGCCAAGCCGTTCGGCTACCTGCTGAGTTCCGTTTCGAGGGCGAAGAAGTCTTCATTCGGCGCGACGAACTGACCGGCGACGTGATCCTGACGACGCTGCCCGGTGCCAGCACCTGGTCGAGCTTCTTCCGTGCGATCCGGGCGGCTGGCATCCCTGTGGGCTACATGGCCACGCGGCCGATGAACAAGGTAGCGAGGGAGGTGTGCCATGAGTAACCAAGCAGCCGCTGCCCAGCACTGGTACTACCGGCTGCGCAAGGATGCGCTGCTGATCGCCGCCCGCTCCGGCAACCTGGCTGAGAGCTTCATCCTCAAGATCGAGCGGCGCTTGCTGTCGGGCCTTCAGCACGATCCCGAGGTGCCCGACACGGTGAAGCCTGTGCTGCTGGCCTGCCACTCCAAGGCGGTGCGGCAAGAGCTGGAAATGCAGAGGCAGTGCCGGGCGAACAACAACACGACACGAGGGAAGGCGCAGTGATGCCGTTCATGCTGGATACCACCGTCGCGGCTGCACTGATCCGTGGCGACATCACCGAAGACCGCAACGCGCAGCTTGCGGCCACCCTGCCGCAAGAGCTGTGCGTCTCGGCCGTCACGCGCGCCGAGCTGCTGCTGGGGCTGATGGACTTCCCCGAGCACCTGATGCTGCGCCGGGTGCTGTTGTCCTTCTTCCAGATCGTGCGCTCGCTGGCATGGGATGACGCTGCGGCCGATGAATACGCCCGCGTGCGGCCTCTGGCTGTCCGCGACGGGGCCGACATGGGCGAGCTGGACATCATGGTGGCCGCGCACGCGGTCGCGGCCGGCGCGACCCTGGTAACGAATCGACCGGGCCTGTTCGCCTCGATGCACCTGCCCGTGCAGGTCTTGCAATGGGAGGCGCGCTGATGGGGAGCTTCGACGTAGGCGAATTCATGCACCAGTTCCTGAGCGTGTTCGGGGACATCGCAGAGGTGGCTATGCGGGTGTTCAGCACCATGTTCGGCTACCTGCAAAACATGGCCGGGAATGGGCCGATGGTGACGGGAATCATCATCGGTTTTGTCCTGGCCTTCTTCTTCAGGGGAATCATCATGAAGCTGCTGATCGTCGGCTTCCTCGTGGTGGTTGCCTTCTGGCTCTTTGGAAATGGAGGCGGTTGACTATGAACAACTTTGACGAGCTGCTGGCCGAGCCTGTGCCGGCCCGCGACATCCAGGCAGAGCGGCGCGAACAGTTCCGCCAGGCCAATGCCTCCCAGGCGCTGGAAGGGCTGCACATGGATGCACACGACCTGGCCATCCAGGAACGTGTCATCAATGGCGAGCTGACCCCCGACCAGGCCGTGGCCGAGTACCTGAAGCTGGCGAAGCGGGGTGCCTGATGGCTGACGGGAATTGGGAGGATTACGTCTACCCCGGCACCAACGTGCTGCGGAACAAGGCCGACATCCAGAATCAAGCCGAGCTGCAACGCTTCGAGCGCGGCGCGACCGCGATCCGCGCGCAGGAGCTGCGCGAGCATCCCGTTCGAGGCGACTTCGACCTGGCACACCTTCAAGACATCCACCGGCATGTCTTCAAGGACGTGTACGAGTGGGCTGGCGAGCTGCGCACCGTGGACATGGTGAAGGGCAACGGAGCCAACCGGACGCTGTTCGCCTTCACAGAGGAAATCCCGAGCTACGGCGAGAAGGCCCACCAGCTCGTGAAGGATGCCCACTACGGCCGAGGACTGGACAAGCAGGAGTTCGCCAAGGCGATGACCGATGTGTACGCGGTGGTGAACGAAATGCACCCCTTCCGCGAAGGCAACGGCCGGGCCACACGCGAGTACATGAACGAGCTGGCCAGCCATTCCGGGCACAAGCTGGACTACGAGAAGGTCGGCAAGGAAGTCTGGAACGAAGCGGCCAAGGAATCGGCGCATGGCAACCCAGCGCCGATGCGCGAGGTGTTCTACGAGATTACGACCGTAGAGCGCGCCGTCGCCTTCGACAAGCTCAAGCCGGCCGAAGCGCTGGCCAAGCACCCGGAGCTGGACGGAGCCTACAAGGCCATGATGAACGCGCGCGAGTCAGGCCTGGACGTGCCGCAGCTTCGCGCGGAAATCTCACGCGACCTGCACGCCGGCAAGGTGGTCGGCAGTGATGTCACGGTCGAGGAATCACGCAACGTTATCGACCGAGCGGCCGCCTACCGGGGCCTGATGGTGCGCGATGCCACCGATATGGGGGGCACGTTCAAGGGCGAGGTGGTGGCGGTGTCGTCCCACCACGCGATGCTGAAGGTCGGCGACATGGTGGCGGTGCGCTATGAGCGCGAGAACCTGGATCGGGCCGTCTACCAGAACGACCGCGTGACCATCCAGTACGCAGCAGAAAAGAGCCAGGTCTACGACCAGGGCAAGGAGCCCGCGAAGGATCGCGGCGGGCGTGACATGCAGATGGAGCGCACACGGGAAATGTCCCCGCGCTGATCGACAAGGGAAAGGAATACGACATGAGCACAGCAGGACTTTTCAGCCGCACGGGCGTCCGTTACGAGGTGGCGCTGGACGTGCTGGGGGCCATCATTGCCCACCACTCCGAGCAGATTGCCATCGAGCGCGACAAGCCTCAACCCGACGAGAACGCCATCAAGGTCGCCGAGGCGGCCAAGAGCAGCTTGCGCGATCTGCGGGAAGCCCTGGAGCCGAACGACGAGGAAGCCATCGAGTCGGTCATCAAGCGGTTCGGCCAGCAGGCCCGCGACCTCTACGCAAGCAACTGAACGGAGGCGTAGATGGCAGCCGGCGAGGTATCGAAATATGCGATGGAGAGCGCCTACAAGGACGTAGAGCGCGATGCCCTGACACGCACCGAGGCCAAGGACAACCCCAAGGCCATCGTGTTGGGTGGACAGCCAGGCTCCGGCAAGTCGGCACTGGCAGCAGAAGCGGCCCGTGAGTTCCGTGGCAACGGCGGGGCTGTGGTGATTGACGCTGACCGGATGCGCGAGGAAAACCCGCGCTACAAGCAGCTCAGCAAGGAAGACCCGCAGAACGCGGCCGACCGCACCCACAAGGAAGCCGGCGAGTGGGCCACGCGGCTCACGATGGCGGCTGTGGAGGGCCGACGCAACCTGGTGGTGGACGGCACCATGCGCAGCCCGGAGAACATCCGCGAGCTGACCAACCGCCTGAAGGAGAACGGCTACGAGGTGGAGGCCCGCGTGATGGCGGTGAACCCCGAAACCTCAATGACGCGCGCGCGCCTGCGGTTCGAGGAACAAGTGGCCGAGCGTGGCACCGGTCGCTTCGTCAACCGCGAGCAGCACGACGCGGCCTACACCGGCATGGTGGAGTCGGTTCGCTCTCTGGAGCGCGAGAAGCTGGCCGACACCGTGCGCCTCTACGACGCCAACCAGCGCCCGGTCTACGAGAACAAGCAGGAGCGCGGCGAGTGGCAGAAAGCCCCCGAGGCTGCACAGGCCTTGCAGCAGGAGCGCTCGCGCGAATGGACGCACGCCGAGCGCCGGGACTACGTTTCGGCCCTCTACGAAATCAACACCCTGGCCAAGCAGCGCGAAGGCGTGCGCGACAACGTGAGCTACACCGTGGGCACCGTGGCCAGTGGCGAGTCGAAGGAATACCAGAACGTCCACGAGGCGGCCAAGGCATTCAGAGATGCGCCCACCCAGGAGCATCCTTATGTGATCCGCACCGAGCGCTTGCTCAACGGCCGAGAGGCCGCCTCGCATCCTGGCCAGACCACCTACACGGAAAAGGATGGGCTCCGGGAATACAACAAGTGGATCGGTGGCAACGACGAGGCTCTGAAGCGCGCCTATGCCGAAGCACTGAAGCCCGATGCCGACCGCAGCCCAAAGCCCGTCATTGCAGACCGTGGCGAGCTGGCTTCCAAGCTCGATGCGGCCCGCGCTGATCTGGATCGCTTCGAGCAGTCCAACACCTATCAGCGCGCGGCGGCCTTCGACCAGATGACCAAGCGCGAGGCCCTGGAGCGGCACCCCGAGCTGGACGGTGCCTACAAGCAGCTCCACGAACTCAAGCAGTCATGGACGGCCCAGGCGTCGCAAGACCAGCGCGAAAACTCCTACTTCACGGCGCGCGCCGAACTGTCCGAGCAGCTTCATCGTGGCCAGGTGCCGCAAGGCAATGTGACCCTGGACGAATCGCGCCGCGTGATCGACGCCGCTGCCGCGCATCGCGGTCTGATGGTGCGTGACCCCGACGAGCTGAAGCGCGACGTGAAGGGTGAAGTGGTGGCCGAGTCATCGCAGCACGCCCTGGTGAAGATGTCCGACATGATCGCTGTCCGGTACGAGAAGGCCTCGCTGGATCGAGACATGCAAGTCGGCGAGAAGGTGGCTATCCAGTACGCGGCCGGGAAGAACCAAGTCCACGAGCTGGGCAAGGAGCCACAACACGATCAGGCCCGTGAGGGCCGCGACATGGGGAGATAGGCCGTGGCTGAACCAACCAAGACCCCTGATGCGACACCCGCCGAGCAGGTTCCCAGCTCGCCGCTCGATCCCCTGCTGGAGAAGCTGAACGAGGCCTTCCCGGACGGCGCTGCCGGCGCGGCCGATCCCAAGGCATCGAGCCAGGGATTCCTGCGCCAAGCCGCTTTCGCGCGCGAAAGCCTTTCAAAACCCGAAGACACCAGGGAGGACTGACATGAGCACCTACCGCATTGGCGAGCAGCGCATCAAAAGCGATGACCCAGGCATGAACGACGCGCTGGCCCATGCCTATACGGCGAAGACCCGGCCGGTGTGCGTGTGCCGCGATCCTGGCATCGAAATGTATATCGCCAAGGTGGCAGGCAAGTTCGTCATCAAGCGGATGCCCAACTCTGGCGGCGACCATGCACCCGCCTGCGACTCCTATGAGCCGCCACCGGAGCTTTCCGGGCTTGGCCAAGTCATGGGCACCGCGATCCAGGAAGACCCGGAGGAAGGGCTGACGGCCCTCAAGCTGGACTTCTCGCTGACCAAAGTGGCCGGCCGCTCTGCACCTATCGCCAGCGGCGCGGAAACCGACAGCGTGAAGACCGATGGCAACAAGCTCACGCTGCGCGGAACGCTGCATTACCTGTGGGAAGAAGCGGGCTTCAACCGCTGGGCACCCAACATGGCGGGCAAACGGAGCTGGTACGTCATCCGCAAGTACCTGATGCAAGCAGCCGAGGACAAGATGGCCAAGGGCGCATCGCTGGCCGACATCCTCTACATCCCGGAGAGCTTCAACGCCGAAAAGAAGAACGAAATCACTCAACGCCGCATCGCCCACATGGGCAAGGCGGCGGCCACGGTCAAGGGTTCGCGCCGGCTGATGATCGTGATCGGCGAGGTGAAGGAAGTGGCGCAGTCTCGATATGGCCACAAGATCGTCTTCAAGCACCTGCCCGACTGCCATTTCATGATGAACGACGACCTGCACAAGCGCTTGCTCAAACGCTTCGAGGTCGAGCTGGGCTTGTGGGATGCCCTGGAGGACACCCACCTGATGGCCATCGGCACCTTCAGCGTGGGCAACACCGGCATCGCTTCGCTGGAGGAAGTCGCCTTGATGTCGGTAACGGAGAACTGGATTCCCTTCGAGAGCACTTTCGACCAGATGGTGATCGACGCCATGAGCCGCGCCAATCGTCGGTTCATGAAGGGGATGCGCTACAACCTGCCGTCCAGCCGGCCGCTGGCGTGCCTGGTCGCGTCCGACACCGCGCCCGAGCCCACGGCCATGTACGTGTTGCCGCCTGGCGCGACGGAGGAATACGCGGCCGCACTGACCGAGTTGATGGACGAAAGCAAGCTCGCTCATTGGCTCTGGCGTGCCGGCGAGGCCGACATGCCCGCTCTGCCGGCGCTAGGCCATGACCGGGGGCCACGCGAATGATCCAGGCCTTGCTGCGCATGTTGCGCCCGAGGCCTGCCGTCGCGGAGCCTTCCATCGAGCTGACCGCCACGGACATCGCCTTGCCGAACGGCCGCCTGACCAGGCCGCCATCCAGCCACGTCCTGATGCTGGACATCGACGGCGTGCTGCACCCGGCGCAATCGGGCACGCTGCTGTACCTGCCGATGCTGGAGGCCTGGCTTCGCAAGCACACGGTCATCGACGTGGTGATTGCCTCGAACTGGAAGGACAGCCACTTTTATGACGACCTGGCCGAGCTGTTCAGCGCGGACGTGCGCGAGCGCGTCATCGGCACAACCCCAACCATCGAAGACGCCGACCGGGAGCAGGAGATTCTGGCCCTGGTCGCCCGGTACGACATCGAGCGATGGGTCGCCCTGGACGACAAGCCGGAAGGCTTCCCGACCACGGCTGACCGGCACCTCATCGCCACGGACTACTTCGACGGTCTGACCCCCGAGCATCTGGCACGTGCAGCTCGCGCGCTGGGCCTTTGAAAACCACCAACTGGAGCAATAGAGCATGAACAAGCAAGAACTCATCGACGCCATCGCAGCGGACACGGACGCCACCAAGACGGCAGTGGGCCGCTTCCTGGATTCCTTCATCGAGAACGTGCAGGGAACCGTCGCCAAGGGCGATCAAGTCACGCTGACGGGCTTTGGCACCTTCAAGCGCGCCGATGTGGCCGCGCGCACCGGCCGCAACCCGACCACCGGCCAGGCCATGAGCCTGCCGGCGACGGTGAAGCCGCGCTTCGTGCCGGGCGCGATCTTCAAGGCCAAGGTGAAGGGCTGATGCGATGGACGCGCACAACGAATTGACCGCGCAGGAGCGCGCCGTGTTGCGCGCGCTTCTCCAAGGGCCGGCCACCGGCATCCGCACCGTCGCCGAGCGCATCGCCTGCCGTCGCCTGAGTGCCGACAACGACATGGCACGCCTGCAAGAGAGCATCACGGCCATCCGCGCGCTGATGACCAAGAAGCTCATCGTGAAGCGACAGATCGAGGGAGGGAGCCTAGTGCTCCGCATCACGCGCCAGGGCCGCAAGACCATCGAGCCCGAGCGCTCGCTGGCCAGCTTCGGGAAGCTCGCCCTGTCCCTGTCGGCCGCGTATGCCGTCGCAGGCCTGGCGGGCTGCGCCACGCAGCCCGACTTGCCCTCGCACAAGCCGCTTGAGGGGATGGCCTATCCGACCATCACCGGCATGGGGCAGGTGCGCGATCCGCAGAGTGGCGAACTGGTTTTCGTACCCTGCAACCCATGTGCGGTGCCAACGGCCAAGACCCCGGTGGCCATCGTCCCGGCCGAGCCGCTGAAAGCGGCTGAGCCCGAGCCGATCATGATGCGCGGCAACCTGGTGGCCACGCTCGCCGAGCCAGCGGCCAAGCCTGCGGCCGCAACCATGCCGGCCCAGCGTGTGGCTGCGGCAGTGCAGCCGGCAGCCGAACCTGGCCACGTCCTGTTTGCCAGCGCATCCGCTAGGCTCGATTCAGACGCCCTCGCCTACATCAAGCGCTTCGCCACAACTGCCAAGGGTGCGCCCGGCATCGTGGTGACGGGGCAGACGGACAGCACCGGCACCACTGCTGGCAATGAGCGCCTGGCGCTGGCCCGTGCCCGCATCGTCCGCGCCGCCTTGATCGCCGCAAGCATCCCAGCCTCGAAGATCAAGGCGACAACTTGCCTGACATGCTTCGCTGGCGACAACGGCACCGAGGAAGGCAAGCGGCAGAACCGCCGCGCCGAGATTGCCATCACGAAAGGATGAACGACTATGAGCACCGACAACTATTGGGATCATCAAACCGCTGCGCTGCTGGAGGCTCTGCTTGCACCGGCCATCGCCGAGTTCCTGAACGGCAAGACTGCGGCCGAGGTGGCGCAAGCTGCCGGCGACGGCTTCGCTGAGTTCGCGGCAGCTTCCCCGGCTTCGATGCAGGCTGTGATCGAGGCCGCCAAAGCCCGCATCCAGGGCGGCCAGGTCAGGCTGATCCACATCATCGACCTAGGCCCGTGCAATGCCCGCGCCATGCGCGAGCTGTGGGACAGCCTCGCGCCGGAGCAGCGAGAACGCATTTCGGCCGCTGCGCTGGCCAATGCGAACTGGAGCCTCAACCCGTTCACCAAGTCGCACTGAGCGACTTTCGCGCGCGAAACCTCACCCACCACTAGGAAGGAGATACCCGATGAAGTTCCAACAAGCCCGTGATGAAGTGATCCGCTTCCACAAGGAGAACAAGGCGGTAGCGGCCGTTGTGTGGCTCGCGGCCGTTTCACTCACCTCGATTTTCATGCTTCGCCGGGCAGCCGACATCTTGCCTGCCGCTGTGTTCGCCTCGATGTTCGCCTTCACGGTGACGGGGATGCTTGCGCGTTACCGGGCCGCGCTGGACAAGCGCATCGACGCCGCCGACCCTTTTTCCTGGACTGTGAACGTCAATGGCGTGGAGGCTGGCGAGATTTCCGACGCCCGCTACGCCCGCATCCGCCGTGACGTGTTCTTTGATGTCCGCCTGTACGTCGCGCAGTTCGTCAACGTCCTCGGATGCCTATTCCGTGCCCTGGACAGCCTGATCTGGACGCTGCCGATCTTGGTCTTTTGGGGCGCGGCTGGCTGCTACTTCTTCGCGCCGGAGTCGTTCGCTACTGCACTGCACGCGATCCAGATAGTCACGAAAGACGAGCTTGTTGCGGCCATCCCCACCGCTGTGAACCTGCTGGTGATGGTGTCGTTCATGTACCTCATGGTCAGCACGATGGGCGGCCGCAACTTCGGCTTCGTGAACCGCTTTGACGAGGCGGTGGCGGCGGATGTTCGCCGGTTCATCAACTGCCCAGCCGAAGGAGCTGTGAACCTGCATCGCTGGATCAACGGCAGCTTGCAGCAGCCCCGCGAACGCGACCACCTGCGTGCCGAGAAGGGTTGATACGCCATGCGAAAACTTCTGATCCCCATGCTCTTGGCCGCCGCGACCGCGGCCTGGGCTGAATCGGCTCAGACCGACGCCAGCTCGCCGGTAGCGCAAGCGCCGGCAGCCGCGCCGTCGATCAAGAATCGCCTTGTCGGCAAGATCGCGCCGGAAGGCGACAAGGGCCGCAAGCTGTACGTGGAGTTCAACGACAGCCCGGCGCTGTCGAAGGCGCTGCAAGACGCCTTCAGGGCGCAGGGCTACGAGCTGGCCGACAGCAAAGTGCAGGCTGACATCGCCTACATCTTCGACGGTGCCTTCCAGGCGATGCGGCCCGCGACCAATCGCACGGCCGAGATCCGCTTGGGTGAATACGCCGAGCATCCCGAGGCCCTGAAGACCAAGAGCGGCCGTGGCTTCTCGGTCGCCCTGGGCTTGAATCCGCTGGCTGTGGTCGCCGGCACCGTGCTGCAAAACGTGGGCAACGCGACGGGCGTGCAGGACGCGGTGAACAGCGCCGTGGGCGACCCTGACGGCAAGTGCTTGGCGAAATGCGACCAGTGGGCCTACAAGCAGCGCGCCACGGTCAACATCGAGCGCTACGCTGATGGCCGGCGCGCGTCCGTGATCGCCAGCGTGTCGGAGACGACAGAGGACGGCCTTGATCCCGATGGGCTGATCCTGGCATCGCTCCAAGGTCTGGCGGGCCGACTCGGGCTCGACCTGGCCGGCGCGTACAAGCCCCGGAGCAAGCAATGAGCGGCGAGGGCGGCAAGCCGCGCGCCTGGACTCGTCTGCCGTCTGGCGGCCGCCTCGACCTCATCAACCCCGATCCGCAGGCCTGGACGGACACCGACCTTGCCATCCGCCTGTCCCGCACCTACCGGTGGGGGGGGGAATCGTCATGGACGCACCCCCTGTCGGTCGCTCAGCACTCGCTGACCGTCTTGGCGCTGCGCCGGCAGATGACCGCAGAGGCGCTGGACATGGACGCTTCGCTGCTGGAGCTGCTGCACGATGCCGAAGAAGGGTTCTTGGGCTTCGACTGCATATCGCCGCTGAAGGCAGTCCTGGGTGATCCCTTCCGGGCCGTTGGGGATCGCCTCGCGCGGGCCATATTCGCCCGCTACAGCCTCGTTCCCTGGTCGGGTGAGGCCTACCCCTTGCACAAGCGCGCCGACGCCATCGCGGCCGCATCCGAGGCCTTGCGCTGCGCCGGCTGGACGCTGGCCGAGATTCGCAACGAGCTGGGCATCACGCACCCGATCCTGTCCGTCGATCCGCTGGCTTCGATCTACGACTGCGCACCCTGGGAGCCCTGGCCCGCCGAGCTGGCTGCCGAGCGCTTCCACACCGAGCTGACCGCCCTGGTCGCCGCGCGAAAAACGACTGCCCT